>JASLRT010000061.1 GCA_030743815.1 Candidatus Neomarinimicrobiota bacterium
ATTTATTGAAGATGACGTCAGGTTGTTGGAAGAATTCAGCGACGTGAAATGGATCTGTGCCCACGGTCTCTTCACCGCAGTACGCATTAAGTGGTCCATGCTGTTTAGCGATGTAGGAATTGCGTGGTTTGCATCTGTTTATAGCGCTATTCTGGTTTTCACAGCACGGTTCTTGCGTAAAACATCCATCATTATTGTGGGCGGTGCCGACCTCATTACAGATTCACATCTCGGATATGGTCTTCTTCTGTCACCCTGGAAGCGGCCTTTCATCCGGTATGCCTTGAGAAGGGCTACACATGTTCTTCCCACTTCGGAACATTTGAGACGGGCGGCTCTGGAGGTGGGAGAGTATGAGGGCGATAATCTGTCGACTGTACCGCCCGGTCTCGACAGCAACTTTTGGCAACCCGGGGACCAAAAAGAAAATATAATCTTAACTGTGGCCAGATGCACCACAAAGGACCGTATCCTTATCAAGGGCATCGATCTGCTCTTTCAGGTGGCAGAAGAGATGAGCGACATCTCTTTTCAGATCCTCGGTGTTGAGGAGAACCTTCTCTCTAGAAACGACTTCGTAGTTCCAAAGAATGTTATTGTCTCTCCTTCCATGTCGCAAGAAAAGCTACTCAATTATTATCAGCGGAGTGCTGTATACTGCCAGTTGAGCAGGGTAGAATCCTTTGGCATTGCTACGGCTGAAGCCATGCTGTGCGGATGCGTCCCCGTAGTCACCGATGTTGGTGGTTTGCCGGAAGTGATTGGTGACAGCGGTCTTCTTGTTTCACCAGACAAACCTGAGACCTTCGCTTCAACCCTGCGGGAGGCTCTTGCATCATCTGCAAGCATGGGTAAAAATGCGAGAGAAAGAATTGTATCCAACTTTCCGCTACAAAATAGACAAGCTGAACTGAAACGGCTTATCACAAAATGAAGCAGCTATCGAAGAACATCATTTCGCTCACGACAGCCGACGTTGCCTCCCGCCTGCTTGGATTTGTGTCAGTCGCTTACCTTGCGCGGACGCTTGGCCCATCGGATATGGGAGTATTGGCCGTCGGGATGGCAGTGCTGGCATACGGTGCTATATTCGCCGATGCTGGTCTGCCGATTCTCGGAACGCGAATTGTCGCCGCACAACAGATAGCCCACAGGACGGTCAGCAGAGAAATCCGCACCGCACGGCTGTTTCTTTCAATAATTTCGGTCTTCCTGGGCTGCGTAATTTTTTTCATCTTTGAAAAAAGATCCGATATCCAAACCGTTACCTGCCTCTATCTGATGGCTTTGCTCCCCTCTGCTCTCCTCCTAGACTGGTTCTTCCAAGGCATCAGCGATATGCTCACCCTCTCTAAGGCACGTGTTTTAGGTATGGCGGTCTATCTCGCTGCTGTCATCTCTTTTGTCAGAGAGGGAGCACATTTAATGTGGGTCCCAACAGCGTGGTTCACAGGTACAGCTGCTCAAGCTTGGTATCTCTGGTCCTCTTATAAAAAAATCAGTCCAGACGATGTAAAATCTTCTGAACCGTCAGGCATCTTTAAATTGATACGGCAAGGGATCCCATTGGGATTGGCAACACTCATTTCACAGGTCGTGATCCAGTTTCCTCTTATATACCTCGGCCTCTTCGACAAAACAGAAAATGCAGGATTTTATAACGTCGCCTTCCGTGTAATTGTCCTCTTACTGGTAGTGGACAGAGTTTTCTATACGATGTTCTTCCCCGCCATCAGTCGCAGCTTCAGAGAAGACAGGCAAAGGCTGCCACAGAAAGTGGAGCAAACAATAAAGCTGATCACAGCCGGAGTTCTCTATATTGCTATCCTCGCAATTCTCGCGGGAGACACACTCTTTCCTCTTTTGTTTGGACAGGCCTTTGAACAATCCAGCATGATTTTCCAAACCCTTATCGTCTATTTCATTCTGACTGTTTTGAACAGCATATTCTCGTTTACGCTTATCGGCATAGAGAGAGAAAAATCCTATACACGTTCACTTATGATCGGAGCTGTTGGATTTTTTGCTTTTATGTCTCTTCCGATTCCACTCCCATCAACCTTGCTGGCGCCGCTGGCTCTCGCCCTATTCCAGGCTCTCAGCATGATCGTGATGAGTAGGGAATTGCAAGATACTCTGGCAATTTCTTCGTTTGGTCGCATCTTATTGACGATCGTAATTACGGTAGCTCTCACTGCGGTCTTTTCCGCCTGGGCAAACAGCAGTCCCCTCATCGCCACAGTGGGAGCAGTGATTATTTCGCCCTTCATTCTGGCGTGGTCAGCCGGTGTTAATCAGGAAGATATCAAATTTCTCAGGAAGGTTATCATATGAAGCTCACACCTGGTATCACCAGCTGCACACCGGAATGGCAGCTCATTTTGACGCAGATCGGCGTACCATTTTCTACGATTGATCTCTCAGTAACTTCCGGGATTTCCGATTGTCCGGCCATCATTGTCTCTTCCAGTCTTACCAACTCTGAAATACTTAAGGTGCTTGAATACGTCTCAAACGGCGGCACCATACTGATAGAAGCTGATACCGGACATCTCCTTTTCAACATCAAGACACAATCTTTGCATATCAAATATTTTGAACCGCAGTATGACGACATTTTTGCGGCGGTGAACGGCGGTTATTTCGATGGTCAGCTCAGGCTGCCTAAACATGGAACTCACCTGATGTCAGATTCAGGAAAGAACCTTGTCCAGATATACCGCCACGGCGAAGGAGTGGCGCTGATCTTGCCGGGTGGATTTATCCGCGGTGTATTGGACACCTCCGTCCGGCGGCGAAACTTTCCGACTAACGGTCCCACCTTTCCATCGGAACGCGTTTCAAGGCGATCCAAAGGAGTGATACGAGCGGTGGTTGAAAAGTCACTGCAGTTCCTTTTTCAAAAGCGGCAACTGCCGCTTGTTACGCTGTACCCTTTCCCAGATGGAGTATCTACTATTTTCAACTTCCGTATCGACACCGATTTTTCATCCGAAGACGATGTTAAACGACTGTACGATTTGTGCCGGAAGCACAATATTGAGGCTACCTGGTTTGTGGAGACAGCCAGCGCCGCGAACTGGATCAACCGCTACGCTCAAATGGAAAACCAGGAGATCGGTCTTCACTGCTTCAAGCATCGTCTGTTCGCATCCTTCAGCAAAAATCAGAAAAATGTACGGCAGGGAGTTGATCTTCTTACCTGCGAAAAATTACATCCCGACGGTTTTGCCGCACCTTTTGGACTTTGGAACAGATCACTATCAAAAGCAGTAGAGCACCACGGGTTTATCTACTCGTCAGAATTTGCATTAGACTACGACAACCTGCCGTTTTACCCATTTCTCAGGGAGCGATTTTCCACAGTGCTCCAAGTCCCAGTACACCCTGTTTCCACCAGTTTGCTGAGGAACGCCCGTCATACTTTTGATGATATGACAACCTATCTTGATTACGTTATTGCGAAACACGTACAATACCGTCTGCCTCTCTTTTTCTATGATCACCCTTCCAATGCTAATCTTGACGCCTTAAATTGGCTATTTGAACGTATCAGCAATATTAGCATCCGACAGATGAAACTTGGTGATTATGCTCGATGGTGGATTGAACGCACCTCCACAAAATGGACGCCACTTCTGGAAGACGGGCGAATCCGGATAAAACAGATCAACTGCCCTGCGTCCTTACATGTGCAAATCCACCGGGGTGTTCAGGAATGGGCGATCACTGAAATGAAAGACGAAATAAACATAAGCGATCTCTACTTCCAGCCCGAGGTGATAGCAAAAACAGAATCTCCCATGAGTGCCCGCTCAGCTTACACATGGAAGATGATGGTCAACGATATTCTTCACTACTACTGGAAATTCCGACTGTGAAAGTAACTCTTGCCAGCTATCACACAGCTATCCTGCGTCACGGCGGACCACAGACCCAGATTCTGCAAACGAAACGCTATCTTGAAGAGAGGGGCGTCGATGTGGAACTGTTCAATCCGTGGGCGGAACGGGCGACAGCTTTAGATAGCGATCTTTTCCACCTGTACGCATCTAACTTCGGAACGTACGATCTCGCCCGGTATCTTAATGCACACCTAGTGAGGTTCGTATCCAGTCCTATTTTCTACACCAGGCGATCCCCGAGAACCATAAGGTTTGTCTCAGCGGTCGAGAAAGTGATCAGGAAAACGGGTGGTTTCTGGTCAGATTACGGTTTTTCACGCGATATTTGCCACTGGTCAAAAATGGTCTTGCCCAATACGGCTTCGGAGGCGTCTCTCATTACTCAAGGATTGGGAATCCCAGTTTCCAAAACCGAAGTTGTCCCTAACGGCGTGGAAGAAAGATTTGAGCACGGGGACCCCGATCTTTTTGTCAAGAAATACGGCATAAATGATTTCATCTTGAACGTAGGACATATAGGTGTCGAGCGAAAAAATACGCTTGCACTCATTCGGGCTCTCAGGAAGATTGATCATCCGGCTGTGATTATTGGCAGAGTGTACCCTTCAGAAGAAGGAAACCTATGCCTCATGGAAGCGGAAGCAGACAAGAATCTTACACTGATTCAAGGGATCGACCACGATTCAGAAATGCTCGCTTCTGCCTACGCAGCGTGTAGTGTCTTCGCCCTTCCCGCAAAATATGAAACGCCAGGAATCGCGGCCCTAGAGGCTGGACTGGCCGGGGCACAGGTAGTTATCACACCTCACGGCGGAACCAAGGACTACTTTGAAGATATGGCGACCTATGTGGATCCATATTCAATTCCATCCATCGAGAGAGGTATCAGGAGTGCCTTGGATACGGGCCGGGACAGTCGCCTGCAGGAACACGTCAGAAAAAATTTTCTCTGGCAGAACGTAGCCGAAAAGACAGCAAACATCTACCGTAGAATTCTCGATTCCACCCCGGCTCTCTGATACGCTGATTCTCCCTGTTCTGACAGATGACAAAAAGGGTAAAAACGACCGTATGAACGTATCCGTAATCGTCTCCGTCCATAACGCCGAAGACATCCTTCCTGTAACGTTGCCCGCTCTTCTCAACCAGGACTACTCCGAGGGTACAATTGAATTTATAGTCGTCGATGACAGCTCCTCTGACGCAACGCCCGCAGTGCTTGAAAACAGGGAATGGAATGACCGCTGCAAAATCATTCGCCATACGGAGAATCGAGGGCGGTGTGCAACAAGAAATTCTGGAATTAAAGCTGCAAATGGCGATCTGATAATTTTTATCGATTGCGACATTGAGGTGGAATCGACATTTGTCAGCAGGCATGTTGAGAAGCATAAGGATTTTAAAATTACCGGTGTCCTTTCCAACCTCAGACCCTACACGGACGAATTGAAGAACAAATATCACCGCTACCTTTTCCACGGCAATCGAGGGGCACAGCTGGTTGGCAGCCACAAGCCGTTACCGTTCAGATACTTCATCATGACATGTTCTTCAGTAAAAACTGAAGCCGTCAAGAGGACCGGCTTGTTCAACGAAAATCTTCCCGGTTACGGTATTGATCTTCATTATGCATACCGCCTCTGGAAAAATTTCTCCGATGGACTCTATTTCGACCCCGACATTACTGTCCGCATGCATAAACTCAAATCGATCAGCCGGGCTCTCGATGACTTCACCGATTATGGCCGCAGGAATGTCCCCATCATCTTGAAAGAATTTCCCGAACTGGCACCATACGTAGGAGCTGATTTCGTAAAAGCGCCGGGGCAGCATGTCTCCTTCAGAAATGTTATTGGCAGCATCTTTATCAACCAGGCAATGATGGCACTGGCAAGGGGGTTCTACCTGTTACTGCCTTTCCCCTTGAGTAATGCCTTTATCCGTTATCTAATGGCAGCATCCATTGTCACTGGTTACCGCGCCACGATTGATTAAGATGGCTGACGTCCACATCGGAACGAGTGGATACAGCTTTCAGGATTGGAAAGGACGGTTCTATCCTTCCAGTATAACGGACGGGGAAATGCTGCTCCACTATGCCAAGCATTTCTCATGCGCTGAAGTGAACTCAACCTACTACCGTATCCCCCATCCCAAGGTTTTCCATCATATGGTACAGAAGGTGCCCAAGGATTTCGAGTTCATTATTAAGGTGCACTCTGATGTAACACACAAGAGGGAAAAAACCGGAAGTTCACTTGCCAGTCTCGCCCTCTCCATCCAGCCAATTGTTGATGAAAATATGTTCTCTGGCTATCTGGCCCAATTCCCGTACTCATTCAAGAATAGACAGCCGAACAGGCAGTACCTGGCTCGCCTGTCGCAGCTGACCGATCCGCAGCCACTATTTGTAGAGTTCCGTCATGCCAGCTGGGCCACTCCGCCACTCTACGACTTTTTGAGCGAACACCGTTTGAACTACGTTAATGTGGACGAGCCGGCCCTGCCCAATCTTCTTCTTCCACAAGTGATCACTACATCGGACACTGGCTACGTCCGTTTTCACGGACGTAATGCCGACACATGGTGGGACAAAAACAAGGGTGATCGCTATGACTATTTTTATTCACAAGAAGAACTTGCAGGCTGGCAGGAAGATATACAAGGCGTACTCAACCGCGTAAAAAATATGTATCTTTTTTTCAACAACTGTCATCATGGACATGCGGCACAGAATGCTCTCGATATGAAGGCGCTATTCTACATTTGATGCGCGTCGCTTCCCTCGATCTCGGCACCAACACACTGCTCCTCACCATTGCCGATCTGGACCAATCATCACTCAAGCCGTTGTACGAAGATGCAGTCATAATCCGTCTGGGGCAGAACCTTAAAGACGGCGGGGCCCTGCATCCGGATGCCAAGAAGCGATGCCTGCAAGCTATCGAGAACTACCTTTCCATTATCAGCAGTTACGACGTGGGAGAGACTATTGCCGTAGGAACGGCCGCGCTCAGAAAAGCCAGCGATGGTGAGCAATTTGTTAAGGAAATCGCAGAACGATATAACATCAATTTTGAAATTATCTCCGGCAAAGAGGAAGCGAGATTGACCTTTAAGTCGACCCAGCACGAATTCCCAGTAGTTGAAAAGGAGCTTCTGATGTTTGACATTGGTGGTGGTTCTACGGAGATCGTCACGGGAGATCTGAACGACATCACCTCCATGACAAGCCTGCCCGTAGGGACAGTAAATTTGACGGAAGAGTTCATGTCACACGATCCCGCAACTCCCTCGGAGATGGCAACCACAGGTAATCGCATTACAGATGTTTTAAGTAGAATTACAGTAAATCAAACAGAGTTTAAAGGTGTCGGCGTGGCCGGGACAGTAACAACCCTGAAAGCAATCTCGTTAAAGATGAGCGACTCCAACCACGGCCTGATTCACAAATCTGTTCTCACTCGGGATGAAATTACCGAACTTGCACACAGACTAACCACCATGACCCTGAAAGAACGATTACGCCTGAAAGGATTGCCAGAGAAACGGGCAGATATAATTCATGTTGGAGCCGTTATAACGCAGGCCATTGTGCATCGATTCGGTCTGTCCGAGATACATGTGAGTGACCGCGGCCTTAGATGGGGTGTGCTGTACGACCGGATGGAAAAGCTCAGCTAAACTGGTATACTCCACTAATTCGAGTCTTCATCTTCGGAAAGTTTCTTGCTTGCTTCGTACAGAAAATCTTTCTGCTTCTTCGTCAGACTGTCGTATCCTGAAGCGTTAATCTTATCCAGGATCTGATCAACCTCCAGACGGAGTTTTTCTCTTTTATCGCGCTGTCTGTGCCGATAACGTCCTTTAATATCGCCTTTGGCATTATGAAGGAGCATAGTCACGGCGGTGAGCTGAATCGTTGATTTCAGGTAAAGAAAACCTATGACCATTCCGGAGAGATGGGTCAGATGGGCAACATTTGAATAGCCGGGATTAAGTGATGACAGGAAAGCCAAAGCGCCGATGAAGACGACGAAATACTTCACTTGCACAGGCAGGAAGAAATAGAGATAGATATAGCGATTGGGGAACATCAGTCCATAAGCCAAGAGAATACCGTACACTGCACCACTGGCTCCAACGACGGGAATGAGCGCATTGAGATTGAACAGGACAGTAATAATCCCGGATCCTACGCCTGTGAGAAAGTAATATCTGAAGAACTCTTTCTTGCCCCAGGTTGTCTCCAGCTCAGAGCCAAACATCCAGAGGACAAACATGTTGATCAGCACATGCCAGAATCCGCCGTGGAAGAAGAGGTAGGTAAACGGCTGCCAGATCATCAACTGCTTCCATGTAGCGCGCGGTACAATGCCAAAAAGCTGAAATAGGAGACGCTCCTGGCCTGACAGAGTCTGAAGCAGGAAAATGATCAGATTGATCGAGACGAGCAGTTTGATAGCGTCAGTAAACAGACGCGGCCTGTAGGAACTGCCCCTGAAGAAATTACTCTGGTATTGGTATCTCATCCTTCAACAATCTGGGGTGTTCTCTCATGAACTGAAGCGAGATGTCCCACACTTTTTCTCTTTCACAATCGTAGGTAAGCACATGGGACGATTCCTCAAAAGAAAAGAACTGTTTGTCCGCAGAACCGATAGCGTCATAGACCATGGGACCGTTAATATAAGGAGCTGTTGTATCAGATTTCGAGTGCATAATCACGGCGGGGCATGAGATCTCATTAAGAAGATGCCTGGCTCTTTTTGTCAGCTTCAGTACTTCTGACGCTGCGCGCAGCGGATAGACCTCATAGCCGAAGAATGGGCGCGGCATGTCTTTCTTATAAACTTTCGTTTTAGGTTCATAATCCTTAAACCATTTGGTTGCGTGCGATAGATAAGCAGTCCAACTCTTGAACTTGAAAATGGCTGGTGAATACAGAATCAAACCGGAGAGATCAAATCGGGAAGCCACATGTATTCCTAGAGACGTTCCCATGCTGAAGCCCGCCACAAAGACATCTTCGAACTCCTCCGCAAGAGCGGCAGAGCCCGACATCACTGTTTCTATCCAGTCTTCCTGTGTTTTTGTGTTGCAGTCGTGGGGAGAGGTTCCGTGGCCCGGCAGTATGTCAGCAACGGCTGTTATACCGTTAGCAGCAAGGAATCTGCCGAAGTCGTCAAGCTCAAATGTGCTGCCCGTGAAACCGTGGATCAAATAACAGGCAGTGCCACCACTCCCGTCATAGCGGAAACCTTCACTCTTAATTCTGGGGCTGAGGAATTCATTCATGAAAAAACTTTCTCCATCACTTTCAGAGATTTGACTTCTCTGAGTCCTTCAATATGGTACCTCATGTACTCGATTAGAAAATGCCCTATCTCCTGCCGATCTCCTTTACGCGGAACGATCGATATAACATCTTCAAGCGTGCCATGCTGAATATTACGGAGAATCCCTAATGCGCGCGCGGAAATAGGCGTACCCATATCGCCATTACATTTATCACAAACCAATTCGCCATATTCCAGCGAAAAACGGCCGTGATCAAATTTCACAGAACAGCGTGGACATTTGGATAGACTCGGATGAAATCCCATATGAGAAAGAAGATGAATCTCGAAATACCAGAATAGAAGATTCATATTACCGTCAACACTGTTGATACTTTTGAGAACATCTACAATCAGTTGAAACAGTTCTTCATGCGGTTCCACACCCGTCACCGCCTTATCAGTGAGCTCAGCTACGGCAAAACCATAAGACATCTTACGAAAGTCTTTTTTCAGAGATGACCATGTCTCAATATATTCCGCCTTTGAAAAAATCTGTAACTGTCTCTTGGTGTTATGATAGAATATAAGATTCAGGTAGTTCAGCGGCTCCAGATAGCCACTCTGTAGCACTTTGCTTTTGCGGATTCCTTTTCCAATAACTGATATTTTGCCGAATTCCCGGGTATAGATGCGGGCGATTTTGCTGGTATCACCGTAAGGAAAACTTTTAAGTACAACCGCTTTGGTCTTCTCCAGCGCCATTCTGACAGCAGCCTTATAATAGAGCCAACTTCCTTTTATCAGTAGGCTTTAGCAAAGATAACTTCATACTTGGCCGGTTTTGCACTGTATACACATTTGAGACCATCGGGATGCTCATCAAAAGGGATACATCTGATGGTAGCATTTGTTTCATCTTTGATGGCCTCCTCCGTTTCAGGATTACCATCCCAGCCGCACCGGATGAATCCACCGGTGGATGACATGATCTCTTTGAAATCGCTGTAATTCTTTACAGTATGCGTATTCGCCCGCTGGAAATCTTTGGATTGTTGATAGAGTAATAACTGAATTTCGTCCAGAAGCCGGTTCACTTCCGACACAATATTCTCTTTCGACACCTCCAATTTCTCGCCAGTATCCCGCCGCACAGCTACTGCCTGCCCTGCTTCTATGTCTCTCGCGCCCACCTCCAGGCGTACCGGTGCACCCTTCATTTCCCATTCATTGAACTTGAATCCGGGACTGACCTGCAACCGATCATCAACGTGGATTCTTCGATTCATTTTCTCCAGTGTCTTGATGTCAGACTTTAGATAATCTGCAGCCTGTGCTATTTCGTTTTCCGACTTACCGATCGGTACAACTACCACTTCGTAAGGCGCTACCGCTGGAGGAAGTCTCAAACCTTTATCATCTCCGTGTACCATAACGAGTGCACCGATCAGCCTGGTGCTGACGCCCCAACTCGTCGCGTAGACGTGCTCCAGACGGTTATCCTCAGTCTGAAAGGTCACGTCAAAAGCTTTGGCAAAATTCTGTCCTAAGTTATGAGAGGTACCGGCCTGCAGCGCCCGTCTGTCGCCCATCATTGCTTCGATACAATAGGTGTGATCAGCACCGGCAAATTTCTCAACCTCTGTCTTGCGCCCCACGATGACCGGCACCGCCAGCACATCTTCCACCACCTCACGATAGATTTCGAGAATTGTCCTCGTCTCCTCTTCCGCCTCCTCAAGGGTAGCGTGGGCTGTGTGCCCCTCCTGCCAAAGGAATTCCGTGGTACGCAAGAAAAGTCGCGTCCTCATCTCCCATCGCACAACATTCGCCCACTGATTGATGAGCAGTGGCAGATCGCGGTAGGACTGGATCCATTTCTTATACATGGCCCAGATAACCGTCTCCGATGTGGGGCGGACAATTACTTCTTCTTCCAACGCTGAATTTGGATCAACTGCAAGACCTCCGTCCGGATTGGCCATCAGCCGGTGGTGCGTCACAACAGCACATTCCTTGGCAAATCCCTCTACATGCTCGGCTTCCCTTGCCAGAAATGACTTGGGAATAAAGAGAGGAAAGTACGCGTTGACATGTCCCGTCTCTTTGAAGCGGCGGTCGAACGCCTCCTGCACACTGGTCCAGACAGAATAACCGTAGGGCCTTATCACCATTGTCCCTTTGACGGGACCGTAATCCGCCAACTCCGCTTTCGTCACCACATCGGTGTACCAGCGGGCATAGTCTTCACTCTTGGGTGTGACGCCTTTTGCCATGGGATTTAAACCGCTTCTTCGTCTCCGGCGAACACAAATTTACTTTTGTTCCACGAATTAAAATACTGTTGAGACTTACCGGCTGAAGAGTGGACGCTCTCGCTCGTTCAGGAGCTGAAGTAACCGTTCAGGACTGATAACACGCTATCAACATCCCCCGCATCAACGCCCCGATTCGTCACCATTCTGAACTTGCCGGGACCTATCGTCAGAAAACGAATACCTTCATCTTCCATGGCGCTTACTACCTCATCAGCTGTCCTGGAATTATCCACTAGATCGAAGTAAAGGATGTTGGTGTAGACCTTGCCAAGGTCGATCTCGAGGCCGGGGACGGCATCGATACCTTCGGCGAGGCGGCGAGCGTTGGCGTGATCCTCGGCCAGCCGCTCAACCGTTTCATCAAGCGCCACGAGCCCCGATGCAGCAACGATACCGGCCTGACGCATACCACCGCCCAGACCTTTTCGTACCCGCCGCGCCTTTCTGATGAACGCTTCCGTGCCGCAGACTAGAGAGCCCACCGGTGCGGATAATCCTTTCGACAAGCAGAAGGAGACGGATTCTGCATTTGCCACAAGAGTATCCGCATCCAAACCGAGTGTCACAGCAGCATTGAAAATCCTCGCACCATCAACATGTAAGGAGATCTCCCGCCTGTGAGCGAAGTCCGCCACATCGTCCATGTATTCTTTTGTCAGCGGAACTCCATGGCAGACGTTATGGGTGTTTTCCAGACAGATGAGTCTCGTGCGGGGAAAATGGACATTGTCCGCTCTGATAGCAGCTTCCATTTCGTTCAAGTCGATAGTGCCGTCGGGCTGGTTCTTCAGTGTACGAGGATGAATGCCGCCGTATGCCGAAATACCTCCCGCCTCGTAGAGGAAGGTGTGAGCTTTGTCTCCCAGTATAACTTCATCTCCCCGCTCACAATGGGTCAGAACAGAGACAAGGTTAGCCATGGTACCGCTGGGGACAAGGAGGGCCGCCTCCTTGCCTATTATATCAGCTGTCCTGCGTTCGAGCCTATTGACGGTAGGATCGTCTTCAAATACGTCATCACCGAGTTCGGCATCGAAAATAGCCTGACGCATGGCGTCGGTGGGGAGTGTGACAGTGTCGCTGCGTAGATCAATGACCTTCATTTCTTCCTCCGGCAAACAATCGGTGGAGAACCCATAAGGAATTTAGCGGGGGTGGCGTCCCGTTTCAATGGATTTGTTCTACTCTGCAGTTTACGTAGATTCGAGCCGTGATCTCAAAGACAGAACTCAAGCGCATTAGAAGCCTGCGCCAGAAGAAGTACAGACGGCAATACCGCCGGTTTCTCGTGGAAGGGGTACGTCTGGTGGAGGAGGCCCTATCCGCTGATGCCGATGTGGTGGCAGTGGCCCACACGAACGAATTGCTCCAGAGCGAACGCGGCGCGAAGCTGATCCACGGTATTGACAAACACGGCATCCCGCGACATGAGGTCACGGAGCACGACCTGAAATCAATATCGGATACAGTTCACAGTCAGGGGATCATTGCTGTAGCTAGCATTTCCGAACCATCTCCTATAGAAGAAGCTGCAAACGACACCTGGCTTTACCTCGATTCGGTCAGCGACCCCGGCAATCTCGGCACTATGCTGAGGACAGCGGACTGGTTTGGCCTAAAATATGTGGCGCTCTCGCCGACCTGTGCTGATCCGTATAACCCAAAGGTGGTTCGCTCAGGAATGGGGGCTCACTTCCACCTGAACATCTGCTCCTCAGCCGAACTTAGCCAGTTCAAACAATCAGGCCACACCCTCCTCGCCGCTAATCAAAAAGGTATACCTCTCAACCAGCTTCCGCTAACTGATGACCAATTATGTCTTGTGATGGGAAGCGAAGCTCATGGTATCTCAGACGACATCATGCCGCTGGTAGATCACTTAGTGGCCATTCCTGGTGCGGGCTCGGCTGAGTCACTCAATGTAGCTGTGGCGGCGGGAATTCTGTTATATCAACTCACTATTGATCACAAACCTTCAAGGTCTGCAAGACCTTGAAGGTTCTCGAGACACCAGGAAATCGTTCGAGGTCTCCTGACCTCGAACAAAGTTTCACTACATCTCCCCCGCGCGGATGGTGCCGTGCTCATCATCGAGCCAGTCACCGACAAATTTGTAGGCTTTACGCATATCCTCAAGCGTGGCAATCATAACGACCATATCCTGTTCATGGCCCGCCTGATCTACAAGATAGTCCGGCAGAACACCCTCCATGTGAAATCCGAGTTCGCTGTAGATACGCATAAGATCTTCTTGAGGACGCATGAATTTTACTATGATTTTGTTGAGATGCCTCTCATGAGCCATGTCATACATATCCTTCGCAAATACAAATTGGATCCCTTTCCCCTCGTACTCAGGTAAGATTACCAGCCGCAGCTGGGCTTCGCCGCTCTTCCATGATTTAGTAGCTATCTCCAGCGAACCGTCGCCAACAAATTCGCCGTCAAGAATTGCCACACGCCGGATAATCTGACCGTCCTCAGTTTTCAGAATTCGCTTCCTGATGTAATCGAGTACCGTAACATCACTGCGGAAGTAGCGTCTTCTATCTTCAGAGAACGACTTGAAGAATTCATATGATGCCTCCACATCATCTACAGTTAGATCTCGAACGATAACTTGGGATCCGTCTTTGAGTCTATAAGTGTGTTCCATAGGTACTGTCCTCTTAAATGATACCGGCCAACTCCTGAAGAAGACGCCAGTTTTTCAGTCTGTCTTCCTGAGCCATCTGGATTGATTCATCGGGATTGCCGTCCTTGTCAAAATGTTTGGCGAACCGCCCTTCCGTCTTCGCGAAATAGATGAAATCGAACTGCTCGCTCGTTTTGGGGTTTACGTACCAATCCTCATTCTTGGCCGGATTTCCCTGGAGGGAAAGCCGCTCAGACATACGGACACCATTTCTCGGATCGTGGATAAAGACAGGGAAAGCCCTGCAATCGGCGGCGAGCTTTGCCTGGTGCATAGCGAGATTATCTGCCACGCCGTGCTCCGGCTGACAGGTAGTATACACATTAACCACAGCCGGTCCCTTGTACTCATTAGCCGCCATCACCGCGTTGTAGAAATGATTCGTGTGAGCCGCTGTCGTCTGAGCCACGAAAACTTCCGGATGCATCATAGCTAGATTGGCGATCTCTTTCCTCCGTTCAGTTTTACCGTACACGGCTGATCCGTATATTGACATTTTAGCTTCCTGTCCAGTGAAGGAGGCGGTGGACGCCTGGCCGCCGGTGTTTGAATAGACTTGAGTATCGAGGATCAGCACATTGATATCCATTCCTGATACCAGCATCCGCGACAGAGACTGAAAACCGATATCAACCATAGCACCGTCACCGCCGATGCACCACAATTTCTTATCATTCCATCCCAGCTGATTCCAGCGCGTACGAATACCCATGGCATCTGCCGAATTGTTCTCAAAGAGAGAATTCGTCCATGGTACCAGGAAAGGGTTGTACGGATAGGTGGAGCCGTAGACAGTATTGCATCCCGTGGAAGCGACAAGACCAATACTCTCCCTGCCGTAGACAAATCCAGTCGCCGCCAACATCATCCTGAGGGCCGTCCCTTCGCCGCACCCCATGCACGATCCGGCGCCACCCGTGTAGAGCATCGACTCACTGGCCAGCATCATATCTGGCAAGACACGTTCGTTGATATAGTCAGAAGGGGTAGGGCCCAGAGATTCAAAAAACTCAAATGCCTCTTGATAGCGGGGAATTGTGTCGTCTACTTTATTGATCATCTTGAGGGCATCGTGTTCTCCGCATGCGTCGACACATTCGGCACACCCCTTACACTTGCTGGGATCGATGAAAATACCAAATTTTGCCGGTTCTTTACCCTGCTTCGCTGGCACCTTGAAGAACTTGTTAGTCTCTGCCCACTGTTCTGCGATCCACTCTGTCACCTCTCCTGACTCAAGTACATTGAGGGAGTCCGTGAGCTGAGACTCAGAAATTGCCTTTCCCAAGATGGAAGTGTCGGGACACTGGGTGACACAGTCCATGCACGCCACGCAGTTCTCCGCAATGAATTCCGGAATGTCCGGCGCAATATAGCTAAAATCCCTCAGGGCGGCTGTACCAGCTGGAATCAGACTTCTGGCAGTGGAAAGGTCAGCCGGCAACCCGTCTTCAGCAATCCCTGAATTGTACGCACCGACAATGCGATCGTTGAAATCATCGATATCGAGAATATCGAATGCGTTTATTTTATCCTTTCCCGATACAGCTACTTCACTCATGCCAAAACCTCTTCTCCAGCTTTAATAATTTCATCAGGTACTTCCAATACTTCATTAAATCCCCGCTTAACCGCTTCAAGATTATCGCGCACAACCTCTTCACCCCGCTTGCCAAAATACTTCCGCAACGATTTTTCAACTCCTCTCATCAGTTGCTTCTCACTGAGTCCAGATCTCTCCAGAAAGGGCGTACATTTCAGGAAGATACCGAGAAGAACAATGCCCTGCATTCTCTGAACCAGATGGGCTCTGGAAGAAACTTCGCGTGCAATCCGAACTGTATCTAACGCCAGCAGACGGATGCCGTCTTGCTGGATCTTCTCCTGCGCATGGAGTGGAATACCGTGCCAGATATCTTCAGGATCAGTTTTCGATGTCTGAACAAAAATAGCCCCTCCCGGCTGCAGTCCTGAGAGCGGATTGGACAGGTTAAAGGCGTTCACATCGTTGAGCGGGACAAATTCCACGAACTCCAGTTCGCTGTGGGCGAGGATAGGCTGCGGGCTGATGGTAAGGTAGTAAGTAGTAGGAAGTCCCTTCTTTTCCGAGCCGTACTTTGGATAAGCCTGAACGTACATATCAAACAGATCTGCCACAATTGTTGCCATCACCTTGTTGGTTGTAACAGAGCCGTATCCTCCCACCGAATGGCCTCGCATTGAAAATGTCCCTTCCGGGCGGATGTCGGGATTTTCGTCCGGTTCAAGACCGCATTCATGTTCGATACCAATAGCAAAATAGCGTTTCTCATCATTTACCATATTGTCCACCGCCGCCATGAGATCTGCCGGGCTGACATCACGTGAACCGAGTCCTGCCGAGCCAGAATATATATTCGGAATTGAGATGGAATCATCCTCGGCGTGGGCAGAGTAGTCAGCAAATGCCGCTTTGATCTCCATGGTAAGGGGGTTGCTCTCCGCCAGTGGATTATCCATTCTTTCCAGCACAGAAAATCCCTTCACATGTTTAAGTGCTTCTACAATCTGCTGCCCCGGGAACGGTCTAAATGAAGTAACATGAACGACGCCTGCTTTGATCCCTCTCTCTCTTCGCAAATAGTCTATGACGGACTTCGCTGCTTCCATCATACTACCCATGCCGATGAGAGCCCATTCGGCATCCTCGATTTTATAGCTGTCGATCAAACCGTAGCGCCTACCCGTAGCTTTCTGAAACTCCTCCATGGCATTGACGAGATAGGACTCAACGGCATCCGTGAACGCCCGCTGTGCAATTTTGCCCTTCATATAGGCGTCCTGATTCTGAACCACACCCGACATAACGGGATGATACGGATCCATCAGGTTCACAAGTTTTGTCTGGGGAGAAGAAAGATAGGTAGCCATAAAATCCGGTTCAGGGAGCCTCACATTCTCGATGGTATGAGTGGTCAGGAATCCATCCATGATATTGAGGAACGGTGTAGATGAATCCTCCGCCGCCCGGCGTGCAATCAAAGCCAAATCACCTGTCTCCTGGGCATTTCTGCCAAACACCATACCCCAACCGCAATCGGAAACCGCCATGACATCATCGTGCCCGGCATGGACGTTCAACGAGTGCGACGTAAGGGCACGTGCCCCAATATGAAACACAACTGGAAGCCGCTTGCCAGAAATCGTATAGAGAACTTCCTTCATCAGAACCAGACCCTGGCCCGAAGTAAAATTCGTCACCCTGCCCCCCGCTAAGGCAAAACCTTCACAGGCTGAAGCAGAGCTGTGCTCAGATTCGGGTTCGATAAAAGCCAGTTCATCGCCCCAGATGTTAGTACCACCATTCGCCACCACAGCCTGATAACCAGATCCCATGGTAGTGGAGGATGTAATTGGGTAGGCACAAGCACCCTGTGTGACATGAGTTTCTACCCAGACTACCATAGCGGCACCATCGGCGGTTGATTGGATTCCACGATATTTAAACTGTTTCATGAAGAATTCCTTGTTTCAAGGAAGGAGTACTTTAAAATAGATACCGACCTCAGCGAATGATAACATCAGGCTTATAATTCTTCTATACCCAAAATAATTTACAACCTGTTTTTTACAGTTACAACGCCGCCGCATGGCTCACCTCCTATCAATTCAAGGTTTTTGGGTGAGCCATTTTACTAAGAATCACCACAACATTTGATATACATCGAAGCAAAACAATGGAATCAGGACGGTCTGTTCACGGTGGAACTTACATCTCAGCCTCAATATGCTTCGGTCACGGTTTAGACGTGTCATCTGTCGAGGTCTCTCCACCTCGACACCAGCTTCACGTACGGTCGGGACACCATGCTTGATTTGTCAAGGACAGTCAGTTTATGACTCACAATCTGATTTTGCAATTAGCATGAAAACACTCATTCAAAAAAAATTGATGAAGGAAAAACAGAAAATGAAATTTATGAATTCCTTACAAAAAAATATGGAGATTGGATCATTTATGATCCTGAATTGAATAAAAATACTTTTTTACTTTGGTTATTACCTTTGATTTTATTTGTTTT
>JASLRT010000062.1 GCA_030743815.1 Candidatus Neomarinimicrobiota bacterium
ACTCAAGTCCGGGATGGCATCCAAGGGTGTGGTTGACATGGCCACAAAACCTCCGAGTGACAAGATCAGTACGGCGAAAATGACGATAAAACGATTATGAACTGACCATTCGATTATTCTTTCGATCATATCAATTTTTCCGGTGCTTGCCGGTCACTCCTTTCGTTTTGACAAGAGCTTCGCAATACCCTCTTGCAGCTTGCTTTCAGAATCCAGCAGGAACTGACCGGAAGTCACAACGGTAGCCCCTTCCGACAGACCTCCCTTCACTTCGTAGAATCCGTCGCCGCTCTCAATCCCCACCGTAATATCCCTAGGAGCAAACCGACCGTCGCCCAATGCCACGAACACGAGGTTCCGTTCACCGGAGAAGAGGACCGCTTCCATCGGTACAGCGACAACGTCCTTGAGAGGTGACGTCTCGACCTCAACATTGGTGTACATGCCCGGTTTCAGTTCCAGATTCGGGTTCGGAAACGACAGCCTGACTTTGATGGTGCGGGTCTTCTCCTCAAGGTACGGGTAGATGTACTGCACTTTTCCTCTGTATCTCTTGCCGGGGTCGTAGGAGAGGGTCATGGTGGCTGTCAACCCCTCCCTCATCCACGGTGACTCAAATTCATAGATGTCAGCATAGACCCAGATTTCGGATAGATCGGCTATGGTGTAGATCATCATACCCGGTTTCACCTCCATTCCGTCCAGAGCGTGCTTTTCCACCACGATGCCTTCGAACGGCGAACTGACGGTGAGCGTTTTCCGCACGCTGCGCGTTTTATCAAGGTGATCAATCTGATCAGTGGAGACATCAAAGTATTCCAGTCTGCGGCGGGTCGAACCGAGAATCGTCTCCAATCGATCAGCGGCCCCGCCCGAGACACTGCCCGAACTCCTCACATTTTTCAGGGCGTCAAGATACTCCTCTTGCGCCGATACCAACTCAGGACTGTAAATATCGAGCAGTGGCTGACCCTTACTAACCCGCTGCCCCGTTATGTCGGCATGGGTCTTCTCAATCCAGCCGTTGAACTTGGTGTGAACGTGGGCTACCTTGGATTCGTTGTAGTCGATGCGGCCGATGGCTCTGATGGTTTGCGTCAGATCCCGTTTCTCTACCTCCGCCGTCCGGATGCCCATGTTCTGTTCCACAGCGGGATTAATCTTCACCGTGGAGCCGAAAGTTTCTTCTGTCCCGCCCGTAGGAATGCCCATGGGTGTAAGATTCATGCCGCAGATGGGGCAGTTTCCCGGTCCCTCCTGAATCACGTTAGGGTGCATGCCGCAGGAATAGAACTGTACCTCCGCCTCCTGATTCCCGCGGGAGGAATCTTTACTACCACCGCCGCAACCGCCAACAGACAGCGCGGTGATGGTCGAGAGTGCTATAATCAGAATCGAATGCTTCATCATTTACTCCTCCTCAAATCGGATCAGTCCGGCAATCTTCAGCAACTTTGCTCTCGCTATTTCTCTCTTTGCCGTGGTCTCTTCAAAATCGAGACGGACATTGACCACCATCCGCTGACTGTCCAGTAGATCGAGAAAACTTATTTTCCCCGTTTCATACGCTGACATGGCTGACGATATCATCTGTTCAGACTCTTTCAGCAGTGTCTCTTCAAAAAGATGATAAGTCTTTTGGATTTCCTCCGACTCCCTGATGATTGCAGTTAGATTTCCCTCTACCTCATTCCAGGTTTGTGCCATCTCCTCCTCCGTCACTTTGACAGCAATCTTTGCTGATTGCGACCGCGCTTTGTTCCGGCCGAACCAGAGGGGAATGTTAAGTCCCACCTTGACGCCCAGGGCGTCACTCCCAGCAGCCGTAGCAGACTCCGTCACACCCTCTTCACCAATGGCCGTATAATTAATCCCCGCCACCAGATCAGGATAGTTCTGTCGCCGGGCAAGTTCACTTCGAATCGTCGCAACCTCGCGCCTGTTTCCGGCTAACAGATATCCGGGATTATTCAGCCTAGCTGTTTCCAGCCAAGACTCCTTCGAGAGCCGCGAGAAATTCCCCATCAATTCGTCTCCCAAAAGTCGATCCGAAAAGCGACCGTCAAACAACGCCTGCAGTTCGCTGACGACGGTCTCAAGCTGCGACTCAAGGCTATTGATCCTACTTTCGATCATGCTCATCTCGATTTGTAGTTTCAATACGGGATGCTGCGTCGCTCCCATCCCCGTGGAGTACTGTGTCAGAGCGACGGTTCGGGAGGACTGGAGATCGGTCTGGTATTGTCTGAGGATGACAAGTGAATTCTGAATTCGACGATACCGGGCCCGGTTCATGTTCAGGGCGTAGACGGTATTGATCTCAACCGATCTCAATGAGAGGGCCGCCGCTTCCGCCTTCAGAACAGCAATCTTCTTCTCCCGGCTCAATTTTCCCCACAGCGGAATCCGCTGCCCCAGCATGAACTGAGCCTCCATGGGACCGTTTCTCGTTTCGATGGGCGCTGTAAAGAATGTCCCCTCGACTATGAGATCTGGCATAACACCGGCTGTTCCCACCTCCTCCAGCGCCGCCCTGTAGGCTTCCCGCGCCGCCGATACGGCCCTGTTTACATCCAGTACAAACTTTACCGGATCGGTCTCTTGCTGCGCCGCCGTACCGACCAGCAACACCATCAATAACGCAACTGTTAGATTCTTTCTCATAACCCTTCCTTTTGTTAACTGAATGTCTGCGGAGAGACTTATCCGGCAGACGAAACGACACAATCCGCCCGTGGATCCGCTTCAGACCGGGGGACGGATGGAAGGGTCTAAATCAGGAGGGAGTGGTTCTGGAAATATAGGGGGATTTTGAGGTGCGCCCGGAAAGAGGAAGTCGGTTCGCCGCGGCGAAAACTGAAATCATTCCACGGATCCGTTCGATCTTCAGCCGTCAGCAATACCTGTGGTGAATAGCTGTCTTTCACCACTGGAGGCTTGGGCGCCGAAAGTAACAGGAGCGGAGCGTGAGTCTCCGCTTCCACCATCATGGGGCAGACTTCGTTCATCGGTTCCAACTCACAACACGATTGTGGCGTACATACCATCTCACACTCTTCAGACGGGATGAGTGGCCACGCCAGCGAACCGGCGAAGAAAAAAATCAGTGCTACACTTATGGTCTGCCTCATTGTGGAGCCAATTTAGGACATCTAATACCTCAATCGCAAGTTTTGTTCCTAAGCTGCCACTCATCCTCACCTTATAGCATACGGCTTTCTGAAAACTTCATGTAATCTCAAGTCCCATCATTTCCATATCCTTCATTAATTGGTTTGGCTCAACCAAATTTCCCATCCAGTGCAAGCCCGTGTGGGGGAGTTCATTTCGAAGATATTGCAACAAACATGCCACTGCCTGCCCCAGGGATATTCCGCCGTCATCGAGCATGAAAATTCTCAGTGGTTCTTTCTTCTTCAGCAAAGCCAGCGCCAGGCGGAGTGCATTGTATGATTTCTCAGCCCCGTAGGGTGCATGATTGAGTATAAATGTGATCATCCTATTCTCTCCTGATTCTTCCTATCATTCCGGTACCCGTCCTCAACATGAGCGGAAATTTTTCGGCTTACAGATCAACCGGGATTCCTAGCATTTTGCCACCCGTCGTCAGCATCTGTCCTAACAGACTTCGCCTCACTCCAAACGGCGCCAGCCACCACTTTTCAAACATCACCTTTCCAATGTGCCATGTCTTGCCCAGCTCACGAAGTTCAACCTGTGGCGTCGGCTCCGCGAAGAAGTTGCCAAAGGCAAACCCGGCCAATGCTTCTCCAGCTTCTAACATACAGTAGCCGTCACCACAGAAAACTACATCTGAATCTACTCCGTTGATGCTCGCCGCGATGCGCTCCGCCACGACTTTTGCCTGCGCATGAGCAAACACCCCAGCCTTGGGAAGCATCATCGGCTTGTCCGGCTTCCAGCGACCGGGAATGGGGACAGAGGTGATATCGCCGATTGCGTAGACATTCTTGTGCTTGGTCTCAAGCGTTTCATGATTCACCGGCATCCAGCCGGCTTCATTGGTCAGTCCAGCCTCGCTCACGATCGCCGGCGGCTTGTGCGGAGGAATGGCTACCAGAAGATCATAAGCAACAGGTTCCTTCCCCTCAAAGATCAATTCCCCATTCTTTCCGTCAACGGAGGTGAGTTGATGCAGCGGATTATACGTGATCCCTTTTGAGGTGAGCATATCTGTGACAGCCATCCCAAGTTCCGGTCCGGCCACCGGCATGGGCTGCGGCTCCGGCGTGTAAAGTTCAACCTGTACCTTATCCTGCAATCCGCGTTGAATGAAGTGATCCGCAATCAGCATAGCCCCCTCGTAGGGCGCGCCGGGACACTTATACGGCATGGCACTGACGACTACGACCACCTTCCCTTTATTGAATGACTCCAAGGCCAGGCGCAACTTCTTCGAACCGTCGAAACTGTAGAATGTGTACGCTGACTCCTTCAGTCCGTCAATTGCGTCGGGTATCAGATCGGCACCTAACGCAACTACGAGGTGATCATAGGATAATCTCTCGCCATCCACCTCAACGGTCTGATCTGCTGGACTGATACTACTGATTTCCCCATGTTTCAGATCGACGCCGGGGCGCACCAGGTCCCGTACCGGGCGTGTCACCTGCTGCGGCTCCCGGTCACCCACCATCAGCCACAGGAACGATGGTGCAAAGGCGTGCTCTTCCTTCTTTTCGACTACTACAACGCGGCGCTCAGCCGACAGAGATTTCCTCAACTCGTTGGCAGTGACGAGCCCGCCTACGCCTCCGCCGAGGACTATAACAGTGTTATGTGCCATTGTTTGATTCTTCCTTTATTTGCCTGTTATCCAACATCCGTGCCTATCTCGTAAAAACCGCCACCTGCCATACAAACGTCGTCGCATAGTAATATCGTTTCAGTCCATTGCCAAAGATGATCTCTTCTACCTTTTTGGTCGGGTGAATGAATACCCGAAAAGAACTGCCCCTCATTCTGGAAAAGAAGTTCAGAACGGGCAGAGCTGTTTTTGTCCACCATACGTCACGGGGATAGATAACCCCGTACATTTTCCGCGCCAGTCTGGAGGATAACTCAACCAGTGCAGGCATATCATCATAACAGCAGATAACCTTGTCCAAGGTCACGATGTCGGCCGAGTCTGAATCTGAAGCAGTTGTTGTGAAGTCGCCGTGGCGAAAATCCACCTTTTCCGCCGTCCCGTTGTGTCGGGCTTCTTCTTTGGCTACTTCAAAGTATGCCTCTGAGGCTTCAATGCTCGTTCCGTTTGCGACGCCTTCTCTGATTAAGTCATTCTGGATGGCGCCAATTCCACCGCCGATATCCAGAAAGTTCATCCCCTCAACACCTTTTTTGCGAATGGCGTCCGTCAACATGCGGGTGGTTTTCTGTGCACCCTTCTTGCGGTATCGCTTCAATTCCTTCAGAGCACTTTTCCTGTCGAACATCTTTTCGATACCCTGACACTGACAACATCCCATGATTAACTTCCTCTGGTGTTCACCATATCACATATCCATACTTGGGAGCACGGTTCTTGTTGCGTTAAAGAGAAAATCGTACCTACACTGATATTTGCTCTATCCGAAAATCTGATCTTGCCGTCATCAGCAGCACGGCTTGTTTCACCCAAGATCGGCGTATTCCTGTCTCAACCTCGACATGTCTTCCAGTTGCTCTATCAGCACCTCTCTCATCAGCTGGCATGCGGCAACTATCTTGGGGTTTGCGATCGAGTAGTAGACGGAATTTGCGACAGAAGGTTTCCACAATCCGGAGCTTCAGCACCTCTTACGCTATTGTTCGAGCGAACCCCACTAGGGAAAGTACAGCAAACAGGATCGAATGGGCCAATTCCAGCAAGCCGAGACGATTCACCTTCAGCGTCTCCTTGGACTGCCATCGAAAGACGCCAACCGACCCCTTCACAAGGAAAGGGACATAAGCCCAGAAGAAAAACCACGAGTAGCCCCTGATTACCGTAATGATGTATAGATAGATCAACACAAGAGCTCCATAGAGAACGACGGGCATACCGGCTCGGAGTTTACCCCCCAGATCCGGTTCTGGAAAGGACGGCTGAGTTCTCACCTTCAGCTTGACATAGAAGATTGAGCCGGCGAAATAGAGGAAACTGATCATCCAGAGCACCCACCCTTTGGCATCCAAAGCACCGTTCAGAAACAGGTACATGACCGGAGCGGAAGCGGTCAGTCCGAGGACGCCGATGATCTCGCCCGTTGCGGACATGTGTTCCCTGTCCAGGGTCAGCCGAAGATGAAGCAGAAAAGACACCGCCACCGCGAATCCGAAGAAGAGAGTGTTCCACTGTTGCTGGGACAGAAAGAGGAAAGAAGCGAGAGCGATCCCCGAACCGCCCAGAAGGAGCGCCCACCTGTAGGCGTGCCGATCAACAGTGCGGCGGCGCTTCCACCTCCTCAGAAAACGAACCGCCGGCCGGTGAGAGAGAAAAATCAGGATAAATGAGATTATAAGGAGGAAAGAACTCCGTGACCATTTATCCAACACCACAACGACCATTGCAGCGGGGAGCAGAAACATAGCCCATGCGCCGTGCTGCGTCGGCTTCGGAAAAGGACCGAAGTATGAGCGGAGGGGCATAGACTATTGGTTATTGGTGACTGGTTATTGGTATCTGGTTAGTGGTGGGAGGTCAGACGAGAAGAGACGCAGATTGGGGACTGGGTTTTTCGCACTCAGATTTATCGCTTCCACAACTTCTCTTTACCGCCGTCCTTCGCGTTCTGATAGCGGGCTGCCACGAAGAGATAATCCGAAAGGCGATTCAAATAGGCAAGAATCTGGGAATCTACCGCTTCTTCCTTGTGGAGAGTAACAACGTCCCTCTCGGCGCGGCGGCAGACGGCACGGGCATGGTGAAGGTGAGCAGCCGCCTTTGAACCGCCGGGTAGAACAAACTCTTTCAGGGGGGGCAGGGATGAGTTCAGGCTATCAATGGCTTCCTCGAGGGCGGTGACGTCTTCCTTAGATACGAGAGCAAGGTCTTCGCCTTTCATGGCCAGGGTACCTCCAATATTGCAGAGAGTGTGCTGAACTCCTGCAAGAACTTCCGCTATCTCACTCACCGTACTTTGCCCCAACACCACGCCGATAACCGAGTTTGTCTCATCGAGTGAGCCAATGGCGGCGATCCGTTTATTGCCTTTCGAAACACGTTCGCCTTTCGCAAGGGATGTACTACCTTGATCGCCTGTTCTCGTATAAACTTTTGTTATCCGCATCTAAGTAAATTTAGTGTTTGAGAGTCAATGGACTATGGAGAAAATACTACTGCCGCCAGAGTGGTATTCTCTATAAGCCAGCCTGGCGTCAGACCAAACAGAAGAATGACAATCGCCAGAATTGTTAACAGGATAGTACTGTGTATTGAAGGGAAAGCAGTCAACGCTTCTTCCTCGGCCTCCATGTACATCTTTACAATAAGGCGAGCATAGTAGTAAAAGGAGACGAGCGT
>JASLRT010000063.1 GCA_030743815.1 Candidatus Neomarinimicrobiota bacterium
AGCCGCAAAGAAATGCTTCTATCTTCAACGGAATTGCTTTCTAAATCAGTATCCATAAAATAAATGGGGAGGATATGACCATTAAGGCCGGTATAATCCAACCTATATACTTCTATTTGTACATCTCTGCCTTGTAGATGGAGGGGAAAAGTGAAATCTAATTTTTTCAATAAAGGTTCGGGATCAAATTTGGGATAGGTTTCAGTTTGGTGCCCTTCCTCATCAACACGCTGTTTGAAATATCCTTCCTTATATAATAAGGTAATGGCACATAAAGGCAACCCTTCGTCAGCCGCCGCTTTAATATGATCACCTGCTAATATACCCAATCCGCCACCGTATGTTGGTAGACTGGAACTAATACCAATTTCAGCACTAAAATAGGCAATCTTGTAGTCGGAAGTCGTCATTTAGTTCATTCTTTCGCTCTGTTGAGTCAGATTACACATGCGTTCAATTGCTCCGTCAGACAGCAAATTGCGTTTGAACCGCCATATCCAGTTTCCCTCAACTGTACCGGGAATGTTCATGCGGGCTTCTGAATCGAGACCAAGAATATCCTGAAGCGGAATAATAGACGTATGCGCATTGGATTGTAGTGCCATCTGAATCATATCCCAGTTTATTTCTGACTCATCGTTGCCGAGATAGCTCAAAACTGTGGCACGCTCTTCTCTGATCTCAGCTAATGTTCGTGTAACTGCATTGCCCGGTTCGGCATGAAACCACCCCCGTGTTGTGTCATTATCATGGGTGCCGGTGTAGACGACACAATTCCGCGGATATTGATGCGGCAAGCAGCCGTCTCTCAGCTCGTGGGGATCAAAGGCAAACTGAAGTATTTTCATGCCTGGCAGGTGATATTTTTCCCTCAATACGGTAGCATCCTTCGCCGCTTCGCCCAGATCTTCGGCAATGATCGGTTTCTTGCCCAGTTCACGAAACAGGGTATCAAATATTTTTTCTCCCGGACCTGTCACCCACTTGCCATTCTGTGCTGATTTACTTTCAATGGGTACTTCCCAGTATTTCACGAAACCGTTGAAATGATCAATGCGTACGATATCCACCATATCATACAACTTCTGCAGACGGTTCGTCCACCAGCGGTACCCTGATTTATCGTGCGCATCCCAACTGTAGATAGGATTGCCCCACAACTGACCTGTTGCACAAAAATAATCGGGCGGACAACCCGATTGTACGATCATAATACCATCTTCATCAAGCTGGAAAAGCTCCTGATTCACCCACACATCAGCACTGTCATGGGAAACATAGATTGGGATATCACCCACAATCCTTATCCCCTGACTATGCGCATACGCTCTCAGGCGATTCCATTGATCATCAAAGAGATACTGTACAATTTTCTGCCGTTGAATCGATTCTTTATACTCAAGGCGGGCTGATTTCATCGCTCCGTCTTTACAATGAGCGTACTCCGGATCCCAATCCGTCCAGACTGCCCCATCATGGGCATCCTTAAGAGCCGTAAACAGGGCATAGTCTTCAAGCCAATAAGCGTTCTTTTTACAGAATAAATTATAGGCTGATTTTTGTTTCTTTGTTGCACGTTTGTCGAACATTTCACAGACAGTATCGAGAACAGCACTTCTGGCAGGAACAACAGAATCGAAATCTACCCGATCATCAGTGAAGTTTGGCAATGCTTCGAGTTCACTATCTTCCAGGAGCTTGTCATCAACCAGCAGATTAAAACTGATCAGCAGCGGATTATTAGCGAAAGCTGAAATCGTCGTATAGGGTGATTTGTGATTACCTGTATCAATAACAGGGAGAATCTGCCACAGGCTCTGCCCCATTTCCTGCAAGAGATCAATAAAAGCATAAGCATGAGGACCAATTTCACCGATCCCGTAGGGTCCGGGGAGAGACGTGATGTGCAGAAGCACACCACTTCGTCTGGGGAATTCGGTCAAAATATTTGCCTCACTCTTAGTCAACGGCGTGAATGAATTGAACAGACTTCACTATTTGACAGGGAAATTATACCTACTTCGCCAAGCGGACTCTCTACGCCTTGCTTAGAAGATCATCCAGATGGAGATCAGCTCGACGCATCATCCTTTGAACAGTAGGATTAACGTCGATTTCCATTCGCTGACCGGCGAGAGTTAAATCGAGAACTATATGGTTTCTGGCAATCTCTGTGATGGCTTCATTGTTCGTCCAGATGGCCTTGTTATTCGGATGATCAATAGCTCGCCCCATGATTGTCACTTTCTGATCCGACACAAGAATAATTTTGGGATTCCAGATCTCAAGAAGTTCATCTTCGTCAATACCGTAAGAGATAACAGAACCGAGTTCGGGTGGAATATCACAGAAAGAAAATATGATGATATCCACCCCTCTATCCACCGCATCACGGATTTCCTGAACCAGTTTATCGTACTCCTTGCGCCATATCCCGAGAAACAGGGTCTCCATGGAACCGTTAATAGTCTCTCTCGCCCTCAGAATCAGATCCTTATAGCCGGTAATGTGCCAGAAGTCAAAAGCTTCTTCTTTAAGTTCGAGAGAATCGAGGGCCGTTTTGAGTGTATCCAGGCGGTCGGAAGTGAGCTGGCTGAAGTGCTCCAGGAGAGTTGAAGGTGGTAGCGGTATGAAACGCCTAGGAGATTCTCCAACTCCATTGATGATATTCATGGATTCAAGGTGATTAAGAACAGTGTAGATGGCCGACCGCGGTATTCCCGCCCTTTTACTCACCTCATATCCTGTAGCTGGGTTATTCCTCAGTAGAGTGATATATGTCTTGGCCGCATTTGCCGAAAAACCAAGGTCACCCAATGTCTCTACGATCATCTGCTCAGCACTCATCTTTTTCCCTCAGATCTCTAACACCCCTGACAATTATGGCGAAGTTTGGTTGCTCAATTATGGGGAAATAACTAAGTTTGCCTTTGCGTAACTCATTAGAGAGTTACTAAATATACACAAATTCCTGGAAACTGGGAACTGAAAAATGGAGCTGCGGCGATTTCTTTCTCTATCCATCACCCAGAGCAGAATGGAAACTGATCCTCGGTAAGGACGATAACGAAATCATCGATGCAAAATCGGTCAAGATGTTCGTCAGAAGTCAAGCTCCTGGCGGCCCTGACTGGATGCAAAAGTAAGTGTAGAGTACACAATCGAAGGGGGGGCGCTAACCTAGCTCTTTTTTTATTCTTTAACGGGTTTAGTGCTGAAGAGTATTGTGATGGCTAAATTACGGCGCATATTATGGGGTTTGATTTCAGACAAAATTGGCCGAAAAAAGTCCATAATTCTTATGACAACATTTCAAGGTGTAATTATGCTCATGGTGTACCATATATTTATTATGTACACTTATGAAATTGGTTTCATTGTAGGAGCTTCTATCATTGGATTTAACTTTGGTGGAAATTTTGCACTGTTCCCAGCAATTACTGCAGATTATTTTGGCAATAAAAATATTGGCAGTAATTATGGATGGGTTTTTTCTGCATATGGTGTTGCAGGGATTATTGGACCATTTATTGCTGGATATTTTAAAGATTCAGCTCAAACACTTACAGCTCCATCAGTATGGATGATTCCATTTATTATTGCAGGTGTTGCTTGTTTAGCAGGTACCCTGGTCATGCTTAGGTGTAATCCACCTTCTTTAGGTGATCGGCAACAAAGCACCACAGTATCAAAAAAAATCTTTACAGCTAAATGATTTTTATTGATAAATAGATAGGAATATCCTAAATTGATGTAATAGGATTTTCATTTTCAAAATGATCTTTAAATCCGGAGTGGTAAAATGAAAAAGATCGACCTGAAAAAAACATATAAACAGTTTTATCAACCTTCATCGAAGGCGATTGAAGATATTACTGTTCCTGCTTTTAATTTCCTCATGGTAAATGGGGTTGGAGACCCAAATACAGCTATTTCATTTCAAGAAGCCGTTGGTGCATTATATAGTTTATCTTATACAATAAAATTTTCTAACAAATCTGAATCACCCGATTTCGATTTTACCGTGATGCCATTGGAAGCCCTTTGGTGGTCAAAAAATATGGATGCTTTCACCGATGGAAAAAAGGATGAATGGGAATGGACATGTATGATACATCAACCTGATTTTATATCAGAAGCAGATGTTATATCAGCAAAAGAGTCTGTAATGAAAAAGAAAGATCTTTTTGCTGTCAATGATGTGCGTTTTGAGACATTTGAAGAAGGACGATCTGCTCAAATTTTATATATTGGCCCCTATGCTGATGAAGCATCCACAATAAAAAATATTCACCAATTTATTTCTGATGCAGATTGTGAACTATCAGGATATCATCATGAAATATATTTGAGTGATCCAAGAAGAACTGCACCAGAAAAATTAAAAACAATTATTCGTCAACCTATGAGATCCAAGGAATAGTCCTATGGAATTAAATGTAATGCAACCGGACCAACTCGATGACCTGATTCAGGGAATATCTTTGGCTGATTATCAGGTGATTGGTCCGATGGAAAGTAATGGCGCAATCGCCTATGAACCCATCGAATCAGCTGATGACCTTCCTAGGGGGATTATTGATCATCAAAGGCCTGGGAAGTATGCCTTGCAAAAGATACAATCAAGTCGATTTTTTGGATATACAGTATCTCCATTTTCATGGAAGAAATATTTATATCCACCCGTCCAAACTTTATTTAAAGCAGAAAGGAATGGACAGGGAATTCAACTAGAAACAGATAGTCATGATGTGAAATATGCTTTCATCGGCGTCAGAGCTTGTGAATTATCTGCAATAAAAATTCAGGATAAAATTTTCTTGGGTGGAGACTATGTCGATCTCCATTATAAAGAACGTAGAGAAAATGCTCTCATTGTTGCTGTTGAATGTTTTAATACATGCGAAACATGTTTTTGTGATTCAGTGGGCTCTGGTCCAGAGATCCCAAATGGGGCAGATATAGTATTGACCGAAATATTAGAAAGTGGAGAACACTACTTCTTAGTGCGGTCAGAAACTGAAGCTGGGCAAGAAATATTGAATCAAATCAGTTTAAAAGATACTGAAAATAATCACTATCTAATTAAAGATGCACAGCTAGAACGTGTTAGAGCAAAACTGAAAAGAAAAGTTCAGACTACAGGTTTAAAATCAAAGCTGTTGAAAAATCCTGACCATCCTAGATGGGACGAAGTTGCTGAACGTTGTTTAGCTTGTTCAAATTGTACAATGGTTTGCCCAACTTGTTTCTGCGCAGATGTATTTGATATAAATGATTTAGACGGAAACACCAAAAGAGAACGACGATGGGATTCTTGTTTCACATCTGATTTTACTTACATCCATGGTGGGAATATCCGTCATTCAGTCAAGTCTCGATATCGTCAATGGCTCACCCACAAATTTGCTTCTTGGCAAGACCAATTTGATTCACTCGGCTGTGTTGGTTGTGGTCGCTGCATCACATGGTGTCCCCCCGGTATCGATATCACTGAGGAATTGAAAGCACTTTCAATACCCCCGAATCAATATAAAAAAGGAGAAATAAATCATGTCTAATTTTATTGCTGAACAATTATCAGAGCATCCCATTTTTAAAGGACTACCATTTATAACGCTAAACGATATGATTGATTGCGCTTCAGAAAAAATATTCTCCAGGGGTAGCACAATATTTTTAGAGGGTGAAGATGCCAATTACTTCTATCTCATTTTGTCCGGTGCAGTCGATCTGTCTCTCCATACCCATAATAAAGGTCCTATAGCAATTCAATCCCTTCATAATGGAGATATCTTAGGATGGTCTTGGCTGTTTTCACCATTTGTTTGGCATTTTGATGCATTGGCTAGAGAAAAAACAAATACGATCAGAATAGATGGAAAATGCATTAGAAAACTATGTAAGGATAATCCTGAATTGGGATATGAATTAATGAACCGATTTTCAAAAGTAATGTTGGATAGACTGAATGCAACTCGGTTACAATTGGTTGATATATATGGATAATGACTCAAATTCGATAATGGCATTCAATCGCCACTCACCTTTAATCCCTGGGATTTTTGAGGTTAAATCAAAAAGTAAAGAAACCCATGACACATGGAGTATTGTCCTAAATAATAAAGAACCCTGCAGAGTTGAGACTTTTAATCCTGGTCAATTCAATATGTTATATGCTTATGGTACTGGAGAGATACCAATATCAATTAGTGGTGATTGTAGTAATCAAAAGTATATAGTCCATACAATTCGTGATGTAGGAAAGGTAAGCCACGCGCTTTGTAATTTAAAGTCCGGAGACCAAGTTGGAGTTCGTGGACCATTTGGAACCACCTGGCCTATGGATCAATTAAAAGGTAAAGATGTTGTCATCATTGGTGGTGGGATTGGATTAGCACCTATACGACCAGTTATTTTTCATATTCTTGAAAATAGAGATGATTATAATCGAGTAGCCATTGCCTACGGAGCAAGAGCTCCGGAAGAAATGTTATATCCAACTCAAATAATGGATTGGCGAAGTCACCTTGATATGCAGGTTCGAGTCACAGTGGATTCTGCATCACCTAAATGGCATGGCCAAGTTGGTGTAGTAACAACATTAATCCCAAGATTGAATTTTAATCCTGACAATACAGCTGCATTAGTTTGCGGACCCGAGATTATGATACGATTCGCCGTAAAAGAGTTGATTAGCAATGGGATTAACCCTGATGAAATTTGGGTGTCAATGGAACGAAATATGAAATGTGGAATCGGATTAAGTGGCCATTGTCAAATGGGATCTATGTTCGTTTGTAAAGATGGTCCTGTATTTAATTACATGGATGTAGAACGATATTTTCGAATCAAGGAGTTATAATGTCTAATACAAAACCTAAACTCGCTGTATGGAAATTTGCTTCTTGTGATGGGTGTCAGTTATCTCTATTAGATTGCGAAGATGAACTTTTAGCGGTTGCGGAAGCTGTTCAAATAGCCTATTTCCCAGAAGCAACTCGAGAGGTTGTGGAAGGACCTTACGACGTATCCTTTGTTGAAGGATCAGTTACAACACCTCATGATGAAGAACGGATTAAAGAAATTCGTGAAATGTCCGGCATTGTTATTACCTTGGGTGCTTGCGCAACATCTGGAGGTATACAAGCATTAAGAAATTTCGCGGATGTAAATGAATTCACCAATATTGTCTATGCGCACCCCGAATATATCAGTACGCTTGATACATCTCACCCAATTTCAGATTATATCAATGTGGATTTTGAACTTAGGGGCTGCCCGATTGATAAATATCAACTTTTAGAAGTAGTGATTTCACTACTTGCAGGTAAGCGACCTGCTATTCCAACACATTCAGTCTGTATGGATTGCAAGTTGAAGCTGAACACATGTGTATTAGTTGCAGGGAATGAACCTTGTCTCGGTCCTGTCACTCAAGCTGGATGCGGCGCACTCTGTCCATCTTACAATCGTGGATGTTACGGTTGTTTCGGCCCACAAGATTCAGCGAATACAGATTCAATGACGGAAGTCTGGCGACACCTGGGTGTTTCAGATGACACCATCCTGCAGACATTTCGGGGATTTAATGGATTTATAGAACCTTTTAAAGGAGCAAGTGAACGCCTTGAAGAACACAAAAACCATTAAAGTCGATTATCTTGCCCGCGTTGAGGGTGAAGGTGCTTTGTTCATTAAAATCAAGGACAACGAATTACAAGATTGCAAATTAAAAATTTTTGAACCGCCGCGGTTTTTTGAAGCCTTTTTACAGGGGCGCCACTTTACCGAAGCACCGGATATTACAGCCCGTATCTGTGGAATTTGTCCCATTGCCTACATCATGAGTTCTATCCATGCCATGGAGCGAATTCTGGGTATTGAAGTAGGCGGACAACTTCGGGAATTGCGCCGGCTCATCTATTGCGGAGAATGGATAGAGAGTCACGTGCTCCATGTATTTATGCTTCATGCGCCGGACTTTTTGGGCTATCAGGATGCCATTCAACTTGCAGGCGATAAACCGGAATTAGTGAAAATGGCGCTGCGTCTGAAAAAGGCAGGGAATGAACTGGTTCGGCTCTTGGGTGGTCGGGAGATTCATCCCATTAATAATAAAGTGGGGGGATTTTATAAAGTCCCTGAAAAACAGGACTTCGCCCCTTTACTGGAAGAATTAAAATGGGCAAAGGATGCATCTATTGAAGCGGTAAAAGTTGCTAATTCTTTAGAGTGTCCTGATTTTGATCAAGATTATGAATTTATAGCACTTCACCATCCCGACGAATATCCTTTCAATGAAGGACGACTTATTTCAAATACCGGTTTGGATATTGACATTCAGGATTACGAAGATCATTTTGAAGAAATTCATGTGGAACATTCCAATGCGCTGCATTCCATACATATAGAGCATGGTAATTATTTTGTTGGCCCACTCGCAAGGTATAATCTCAATTACAATCAACTTTCAGAACTTACCAAACAAGTAGCAGTTGATATTGGGTATGATAGAATTGTAACCAATCCATTTCAGTCCATCGTAGTCAGATCATTAGAAACTGTTTATGCAATTGATGAGGCGATTCGAATTATTGAAAATTATGAAAAACCAGAAAAGCCGGCTGTTGATTATGACATTAAGCCCGGTATCGGTTGGGGCTGCACCGAAGCGCCCCGGGGCATTCTCTATCATCGCTATGAAATTGATGAAAAAGGTACCATCAAAACGGCAAAAATTGTTCCACCTACGGCACAAAACCAAAGTCGGATTGAAGAAGATTTGTCAAACTTCATTCCCAAATACATGGATTTAAGCGACGAAGATCTCACTTGGAAATGCGAACAGGCGGTGCGGAATTATGACCCCTGCATCTCCTGTGCCACCCACTTTTTGAAATTGGATATTGAACGGGAATAATATGACTGAATCAATTTTAATCATCGGCGTTGGCAGTCCTTACCGCTGTGATGACAGTGTGGGACTTGCCATCTTGAAACAACTTCGCCTACATGAATTGCACAATGTGCATTTGATGGAACGGTCTGGTGAAGGATCAGATATTATGGATATATGGCAAAGCTATGGCCACGTAATTTTGGTGGATGCAGTTCAGTCCGGTTCAGCCCCCGGCACCATTCACCGCATTGATGCCAATACAGAAAAAGTGCCTACCGATTTTTTCCATTATTCCACCCACGCCTTTGGCGTGGCGGAAGCAGTTGAAATGGCACGAACCTTAGGTGAATTACCGAAACATGTACTCATTTATGGTATTGAAGGAAAAGATTTCGAAATAGGAAAAGAAATTTCAGCGGAGATAGAAAAAAGCGCTGAACAAGTGGTACAGCAGATTCTGGATGATATTCATTCAATCAGGGAAAAGGAATTGGCGCATGCATGAACTCACCTGAGATGACTGACAATCCAACTGACAGGCATGGCGGCCAGACCGTCGTTGATATACTGATGTCCCACGGCGTACGGCACATCTTTACGCTTTGCGGCGGACACATCTCCCCTATTCTGGTTGCCGCCAAGGAAAGTGGTATCCGCGTCATCGATGTGCGCGATGAAGCGAGTTCTGTATTCGCTGCTGATGCTGTTTCGAGACTTTCCCAGACGACAGGTGTCGCCGTTGTCACTTCCGGCCCGGGACTTACCAACACTATCACCGCCGTTAAGAATAGTCAACTTGCCCAGTCGCCCATAATTCTCATTGGAGGCGCCACGGCTACTGTGCTAAAAAACAAAGGTTCCCTCCAGGATATCGATCAGTTGGCGCTATTGAAACCTCACATCAAGTGGTCTGCCACCGTCCGCTACGTCAATGAGCTCAAATCTAAACTGGAAGCCGCCTTCGCCGCCGCCCAATCGGGTGTCCCCGGGCCTGTATTCCTCGAGATTCCCGTTGACCTTCTCTACCCCGAGCAGATGGTGCGCGAATGGTACAAGACCACATCAGGGACAAAGAGCCGCGGGCTTCAGGATACACTGTTCAACAGCTATCTGAGATGGCATCTGAAACGGCTCTTCAGCAAAGGAAGACAGTCATCAAAAACTATAACATTTGATGCGGGATTTGCTCCCCCTTCCCCGGGAAAACTCCACCGTGTTGCGACGCTCCTGAATAAAGCTGAACGCCCAGTCATGCTGGTGGGGAGTCAGGCGATGCTGTCAGCCGCAAAGGCGCCGGCGATTCAGGAGGCGATCCGGTCGATGGGAATTCCAACTTATCTCTCCGGCATGGCAAGGGGTCTTCTGGCCGAAGATGACCATTTCTATTTTAGACATAAGCGGAAACTCGCCTTGAAGGAGTCCGATCTGGTCATCCTTGCAGGCGTTCCGTGCGACTTCCGCCTCAATTACGGCCGCCACATTCCGAGGTCGGCCAGTCTGGTTTCTATTAATCGCAGCCGTCACGATCTGAGGAAGAACAGACGACCTGATCTGGGTATTCCGGCTGATCCCGCTGAGGCGATCCTGAGTCTCGCTGAAATGAGCGACGGAAATCAGAACCGGGAAGGCTGGATCAACACGCTGAGGCAGCGCGACAATGAGAGAAGAAACGAGATCGAAAGCCAGGCCGCCATCGATACCGGTTTAATCAATCCTCTGAACCTATGCCGGGAGATCAACCTTCATCTTGATAATAATAGCATCCTCGTGGCTGACGGCGGCGACTTTGTGGCGACGGCCTCCTACATCATTCAGCCGAGAAGTCCGCTGTCGTGGCTCGACCCCGGCGTCTTCGGTACCCTCGGCGTCGGAGGCGGATTCGCCCTCGGCGCAAAGCTGTGCCATCCCGAAGCGGAGGTGTGGATACTGTACGGCGACGGCGCGGCCGGATTCAGTCTGGCGGAGTTTGACACCTTCGTCCGCCATAACCTCCCTGTCATAGCCGTAGTGGGTAACGATGCCGGCTGGAGCCAGATCGCCCGTGAACAGGTGGAAATGCTCGGTGACGAGGTTGGGACTGCCCTTGCGTACACCAATTATCACAAAGTGGCTGAAGGGTACGGCGGAGTAGGATTGTCTGTTCAGAGTTCGGCTGAGCTGCCAAATGTACTCAAACGAGCCAAGGCGACAGTCCGGGAAGGTAAACCTGTACTCGTGAATGCTCTGATTGGGAAGACGGACTTCCGCAAGGGATCGATTTCGATGTAAGATGGCAAAAGCCGAACCAGTTTCCGGATCCACCAGCCAGTGGAGACTAAATTGGTTTTGCAACAGAGAGAAAAGCCCGGGAACTCCCGGGCTTTTCTCGGAGGAACGCAACTAAAATGAACCGCCTTATCTGAGCAGTATCATCTTGTGAGTCCGGAAAAAACTTCCTGCCTTGATTCGGTAAAGATAGACACCTGTGCTCACAAGCCGACCGGAGTTATCCTTACCATCCCAGACTGCCACCCTTACTCCCGGTTCTTCCATGCCGCTCACCAAAGACCTTATCTCCTGTCCCATAAGATTGTACACTTTGAGATTGACGTAAGACGCTTCCGGTAAGTCGAATCTGATCACGGTCACGGGGTTGAACGGATTAGGAAAGTTCTGGGAAAGATTAAATTCCGTCGGAACTGTCTCCCCATCCATCAACGACAGTACCGTATTTGATATGCCCGGAGTAGGACTGTCGCCGCCTATTCCGTCAAAGAACTTCCAACGATCTGATCCGTCCGGATAGCGACCGTAGCTTATGTCCGTAGTCTGACCTGTATAAGTGAGGGTATCAGCGGGCAAGATAGCCGAATTGTAAAGACCGATCTGTTCTCCACCCTTACCCAGTTTAAAGTCGGCGTGGAGAACGCCTTGATCAGTCTCTCCGTCGCACCAGATTAACAGGAAACCCCCCGATGCGATCGTGGTCGATTCAGGAGCACCATCAGGAATCTGCCAGAGTGTTGGCTTACTCAGATTGTCCGTCATATACCATCCGCCTATATCGACAGCTTCCGTTGTGGGGTTATAGATCTCAAGGAAGTCGTCGAAGTCACCATTCTCATCAGTACAGCAAGCATCATTACTTGTCAAGAACTCATTGATCTTAAGCGGTATCGGTGCAATGTACTTGCCCTTATCAAAGTCAAACTCGTAAAACTTGTTGCCCCGGTCACTCACCATATAGACCACTGTCTCCGATGCAAAAGTTACTCCTTCAGCCTGATTCAGTGGAATAAACCATGAGCGCAGATGTTCACCGGATTGTGAAACTTCATTCAGCGAATAACCTTGATCACTGACTATGAAGAGTGTGCCCCAAGTGGGATGAATCGAAATCCCCGAGACATCGGCCGAAAAGGTCAGAGTTGTCCTAGCCAATTCATTTCCGCCGGCATCCAATTCGATTAACTTGGATGGATTCTTCTCCTGAAGCACAAATATATGCCCTGTGCTGTGATCGATGGTAATTCCCTCAAGACCATCGGTGAGGCTGGCATCGGGAGTCACCGAAATACTACCCACTTTTGTGCCGTCCAGTGTGTATTTGACTATTTCCCATGTCGTCTCCTCAACAACGTAGATTGTGTCGTAAGTGGAGTTAAACGCAATACCCTCAAAGTCATTACCGCCCACCATCAGAGAATCGAGAACCTCCCCCGACGTGGAGATTTCGTAGATGTTGGCATTGTTGTCGTCATTGTGAGTAAAGAGGGTTCCACTGTTTGCGTTGTAAGCGAGACCTGAAGGTTCTCGAACTGGCAGATCCACCTCTTGAATCGGCACCCAGTCCGTTACCCGGTAAGAGTTAGGTTCGCCTGGCGCAGATATTGGATATACTGACTCAGATGGAGCATCATCTGAGGCGTGGATGTACCAGTACACAACGACTCCGCCCTCCTGAGCAGGAATGGTACCGCCGTACACGCCGTCTCCCGCGCTGCCGTCATTATGCTGACCGTCATCGACCATGGAAACACTCGAGTATGAACCTGAAGAAGGATCATAGTTGAGTTCAACGGTTAAGTTCGATGCCGAAGACATGACCATCGCTGATAAGGAAACAGCTTCATCAGCCTCAGGGAACATCGGCTCTCTGATCACATCAGAGATGTTAGGACCTTCTGCCACCTCATTGGTAGAACCTGGTGTTGGGAGAGAAAACGTTTGCCAGTTGTCGGCCGCATCGGGATAGCGCCCGTAGGAAACGTCGGCTGTCTGAGCGTCAAAAGTGAGCGAGTCAACCGCCACAGTTATACCACCATTGTCATAGAACAGACCCACCGCATCACCGCCGGCGCTCAGTTTGAAACCGGCATGCAAAACATCCGGGGATGTTACCGGATCCTCCTCACTTCCGTCGCACCAGACCAGTAGGAATTCACCAGCCGGGATAGTTGTACCTGATGGAATAGTATATTGAGTCGGGGTCGTATAGTCATCGGTCATGGACATTCCCCCAATATCAACATCGGATTCACCATAATTGTACAACTCGACCCAGTCACTGAAATTGCCGTTCTCGTCCTGATTCACATTGTCATTCTTCGCAAGAAACTCATTAATCCTCACTGTGATGTTGCTTCTACCCGGCGACGGCTTGTAGTACCATTCCCAGTTATCAACCAGAGTACCCGCAGTCGTCCCTCCATCTGGCGACCGTCCAAAAGATGTATCAACCGGCCATTCACCAAATGATAGCGAATCCATAAAAGATCCATCCGGTTGCACCAAGGCCACTGACTCGCCTCCGCTGCTGAGGCCGAAACTGACGTGCAATGGGCCGTAAGTGGGATGCTTATCAGCGAAAATTAGCAGAAAGCCGCCAGGTTGGACGGTGGTCACCTCAGGCTCTGCATCACTTAGCTGGAATGCAGTGGGATTATTGAGGTCATCCGTTACATACCAGCCTCCGATATCGACCGCTTCGGTACCAGGATTGAATATCTCAAAGAAGTCTGAGCAATCATACCACAGACAGTCATCATGGGCTCCCTGTTTTGCCATTACTTCATTAATGTAGAGCGTCTGTCCCATTCCAACCGATAATGAGCCGAATATGATGACACTCAGTAGCATTTTTTTCATGATTCATTTCCTCATATTATAGTAGACTAAATATATCCATATAGAATTTGTTTATCATTAACAAGAATTATAGCAAATACTATGCCAGATTGTAGCAGACAGTGTTAACGACGACATGTCAATACCATCTGGTCTGTATGCTGTAACTACATTCGTCAAAATGACATAATATCGTCTAAATCTGTACTTGGACATTTCAACGCTCCACCGAAAACTGATATAGCCTCTCACTCTCATCACTGATAATATAGATCAGACCACTCTCCTCATCCACGGCAATGCCCTCGCCCTTGATCACTTCAGTGCGGTACTTGCGAACGACCTCTCCATCTGTCCCCACCCGATATACCTTCTCCTCCTCATCGCTCAGAATCCACAACTGCCCGCTTACGGCATCGTAGGAGATTCCTGAGTAGTCTGCTGCAAAAGTGATGCGGTCATAGCTGACAAACTCGAGCGTTGCGTTAAGTTCTATGAGGGCGCCGGGGTCTTTCTCTTTCAGAAGATAGGAATGACCGTCCTCCGGATTGATAGTGATTCCTTCCAGCCCGCCGCCACCGGTAACGCCGCTGAGAGTCACTCTGCCGAGTTCGTTGCCGACTGTATCAATCTGTACCACCTCTCCGGTCAATTCCTCCACTACCCAGAGTGTAGAATCGAGGATACTCTGCACCACCCCTTCCATGTCGGCACCAGTGTATGACAGCCTTCTTACTATTTCACCCGTCAGACTTATCTTGAAGACTGCGCCCCCCGGCTTGTCGCTCACGGTCCAGAGGTGATTCCCGTCCACAGAAAATGAGAGGCCCGAAGGTGACTTAATATCGAGATCATAATCGGCCACCGGATTGAGAGCGTACTCCACAGTCACGGTTGAAGAAGTCGTATCCGAGTCACCTCCATCGTCGGTTACGATGAGTGTCACACGGTAAGCAGCATCGGATTCATAGATGTGGTTCACCGTCACCGCCTCGCCTGTTTTTCCATCACCAAAGGTCCAGAGGAAGGCTACGATATGACCATCTGAATCAGACGACTGGCTGGCATCAAGTGTGACCGTATCTCCCGGTGACGGGCTCTCGGGAGAGTAACTGAAAGACGCCGCCGGAGGAAGATTCTCCTCGAGCGGATCGGTACACGAAACTGCCGCCAGAAGGCAGCACCCGACCATGACCGTAAGTACCCTCATCAGCCCTATCCTAGTTCTCAGCCTAAGCCTCCGCCTTAGCCTTCAAGCAATTTTAGTCTGTCAGCAGAGCCAGAATCTGGTCCAGGTCATAAATGACAATGCGGGAGTTCCACTGGTCCACCACCGCAAGCCGTCTCGAGCCGTCTTCCAACTGCACCGCAGCAACACCATCGGGCGAAGCGAGTTCGTTCTTGCGCCAGCTGTTCTTCAGATGAGGAAAAGCACCGCCGACAATGATATTCTGCTCATTATAGTTGATACCATCAATAACACAGTCCGAGTGATCGTCGCAGTAGTAGAAGGCGTTCTTACCAAAGAAGCCCGCCAGTTTGCCTGTCTGGATTTGCACGACATAAACCCTACCACCTTTCTCATCCACCGCAAAGAGGTAGTTGCCGAACAGTCGTACACCCTCCACAGAGTCGTCAATCAGACCTGACACAATGGAACCATTTTGCATAGTGACACCCAAGAGCCGCTCAAGAAATTTTCCCGTATCGAGATCAAACAGCGCCACGTAGCGGTACTTTGCGCTGTTTCCGAATTGATTTTTAAGCGGTTTCTCCTCAGCTATAAACAGCCATCTCCGGGCATCGTCGATAAACATCCCCTCGCTCTTTCGCATCACTTGAGTCACTTCTTGAGAAGCGGCGAATTCGGTATCATAACGGAAAGAGCTACCTTCACGCCTGAACTTTCTGAAGCCGAAATTGTAGACTTTTCCTTTGCGGAATATCTTCTTCGCCATATCCACCACAAAGACATCCCCGGCCGGCGATACAATCAGTCCCTGCGGTTTTAGGAGGCAATCCTCGTACTCGGACCTGTAGTAGTCCTCCTCTGAAATATCACACGGCTTGCCGATAAACTGATCTACAGTCAGGTCAGGGTTCAGCCTGACGATTGTACCCTTCTCCTCCAGCGTCACATAGATGTATCCGCCCCCGTCCTTTGCAATGCCGGTGGGAGCAATTTCCCCACTCAGGCCCAAGTCATCAGCCGTGATAGAGCTGACGAATTTGCCGGAAGGTGAGAACAGCTGAATGCGATCGTTGTTTACGTCGCTGACGAGCAGTGAGCCGTCAGCCAAGAATTCGACGTCATCGGGCTGTGCCAGCTGGTTCGGTCCGCTGCCATAACCGTCTTGCGGGCTGGGAGCAATTCCGAGCGGAGTTATCTTCTCCGTTAGATCGAGATTACTTATATCAGGCGACTGCCCCGTAACAATCACAGCTAGCATCAAGGCAATGAGGAGACAGCTCTTCCCCACGCCCATCGCTCTTACAGCGATGACCGACATTCTATTAAACTAACCCGTATGCACGGGGATAGCCAGCACCAAGACTGACTACCCCCTATATGAAAGCGTATCTACTCTCTCGCCCACTGGGCAGTGTACATAGTGATACTGCCTTCTCTCTCGTTGGCAGAGAAAATAACCCCGTTCTCCTGATGGGCACCTAGTCCTTCGGCGCCAATGGAGCTTTTTCCCATCCCAATGTCATTCTCATAGTCAACACCGGCCGGCGCCATCGAATCGAAGACCGGATTGGCTGGGTCGGTCACATCATAGACAACAACAGCATGAGATTCTTGGAGCGCCAGGACAGCGTAGAGCTTTTCTGTTTTTTCGATGAGAGCGCATTCCTCAGGTTCCGTCCGCTTCTTAGACTTCCTCTCATCAATATTGTACGGGGGCGCTGTGAGGTCCTGTTCAATGATATACGGACTGCCCAGAAGTGCACCGTCCGGAAGACTCATCATCTGGAATGTGCCGTTAATCTCATTCGAGAGGAGAGCGTATTGTCCATCGGGTGATATGAACAGACCATCGGGCTCGGCATCAATCCCTTCACCACCAACGTTTGAATCATCAGGAAGATCCACAATCGTCACCTTGTCATCTGTAAGGGGAACATCAGATGTATTGAAGATGACGATCTGACTTGTTTCCTGCACGGAGCAGATGACCGTTCCGTCGCTGGACGTCTCACAGTGCTCCGGCTCGGAGTCTTCTGCCCAGTCAACCAGGTAATCATCGGCGAGAGTGGCGCTGGCGACACCTCCTGTCAGATCTATGATGGATATGCTTCCGCCCCACCTGTCTTCAGGTTTACACGGCCGGTCCTCACGATCGTCTTCGCAAGCGACAATCAAGTAGGAACCGTCTTTGGTGAAAGCTGTTCCATCCGGGTTGTAGCCCACTTCAACTTCGGCAACTATCGATCCATCGGAAAGTTTGACTAACATGACTTTTCCTTTGGCGCAGTCCACCTCGGCCACACAGACGGCAATGTAGTTTTCACCACTTATCTGTGGGGAGACGTCAATGGAAGTCATCTCTGCCGTCGCGGAGCCCGGATCCAGGGAGAGCGTTGTGCCAAATGTGAAATTCGTCAGCGTGTAGTCCACCACGGTTACCTTGTTTACAGCCGATGAGACAAAGACAGCCTTGTCCTCGGTTCCTGGCACTATGCGTACGATTTCCGGATTTGCGTTCTGTTCAGTTGCCCTCGAGAGAACTGTTTCGATACTGAAGCTGTCATACGTAATCTCGACCTCTTCTTCCTCTTCTTCACAACTGAGAATCAACAGAAACCCAGAAATCGCCAATGTGGTCGTTAAGACCTTCATGGCGTGTTTCATCGTTGTGTCTCCTTTTTGTTTGTTTCAGTGATCACTTTTTTACGTCTTCTACCGACTTCACTTAAACCGAAAAAGCTCTGTTTACTTCTTATCAAAATTCGTACTTAACCTGAAGCAGCAGTTGATTATCTTTCACATGGTCATCTTCGGGTGGATCGCCACCTGTTGCTTCATCTAAGAGATAATACTCCAATTTAACAGTGAGATAGTCATTTACCCGCGTTAATAGTGCCACCGTCGTCATTGTCCGATCCCAAGATTCGGTTTCCCCCAACAGCGGTGGATGCCTGCGGAGGTTCAGCGTTCCGTAGCGGAAAAGAGGTTCAACAGCTTGCACCGGCAGGAAATTCTCTGTTTCCAGAGAATACGACCCCTCGACGTAGTAACCGTCTCTCGGTAGTAAGCCGTCCTGTGCGCTAATATATTCACCCCTGATATGAATACCAAAGCGGTCGAAGCCGCCTCTGCCGCCATACCACCAGTGAGTCCTGTCCGAACGGTCACCCATATCATCGTAACCGGCCAGCGTCTGTGAGAGTTGCGTCTTCCAGTCAAAATCGTCAATCAGTTCCCCGGTGTAGTACCATCCTTGAGCCGAGAGACCGAACGCCTTTAATGTGAGAGTGCTGCCGTATTCAAAAGTTTGACCATCTTTGTTGTCATAATCATCATAAACGATCATTTTGAACGATTTGTCTTCTGCGGCGTCATCGGAGCCCAGCGGCCGCTTCATGTTAAAGGACAGACCCCCTTCTATCTCGATCTGATCCGAAAGGGTCAGCTCTGTCTTAGAAGCGATATGATACTCCCTCCCTTTCCAGAAAGCGGTACCGATGAGAGGATACCCCTCGGTGCGGCGCTTGGTCCTCATGAATGGTTTGTTCTTACCTATTTCCACTTCAGTGTTGATCGATGGAAGCTTGAGTTGAGCGTAGTGTTTATCGACGAACGCCTTATTGTCTCCAAAGCGGAATTCTATCTTATAGAAGAGGTTCTCACTGTAGTTCGCCCGCGCTGATAGTATGGCCTTGTCAATACGCATGTGAGGACTACGGGTCTTGACCTTTTGATAGGTAAGATCCTGGTTTGTAAATCCACCCGGCCCCTCAACGTCGACGAACTCCATTTCCACCTCACCGCCAAACAGGATATCAAGACCGCTCTCACTGGCGACAGAAACAACGTCGACCTGACTGTAACCAACCGTTGCCAGTCCCAGAACCATTCCACTGATTACTATCGATTTTGATCTCATTCTTCTCTCCTTTAGTTTAATCATTCAATTCTTTTCCTATGCTTGAGCCCTGACGTTCCACACGGTGAGCGCCATCAATAGTGACAGCACTCCGGCGGATACCAAAAACATAAATGCGTAATCGAAATTGTAAGTAGTCTCACCTAATATCGTTGTTTTACCGGCATCCAACAACAGACCGCTTATCCAGTCCTGGGTTGCCGCGCCATGACGTCAGATCATTCTTCGTATTCGAAAAGAAACGCAGCCTTCAGTTTTCCGGGGACTACCCAATCGGGTGCCTCTTCCTGCAATCTATCAATAAATGTTGTGCACTTTCTCAATGCTTCTTCAGAATAGTCGCGATCTTCAGGAAAAGGGTGATCAAATGAAAATTCAGGAATTCTCACCTCTTCACCACCCAGATCAAGCAACCATACTGTCAAATCAATCCGTCCTTTCAAGCCGTCACCAAATTCAAACTTTCCGGGACGCATCATCCGCTCATCTGCCGATGCTTCTGCTACGAGCTCCAGCTCGGTATCCTCCGGTAAACCAAAGGTAGATAAAACGGGGTAGATCCTAGCAAATTCACCGATTCTAAAAGATGGAGTATGGTCTAGTTCAACAAGATTTTGAACCGAAAAGGTGATCTCTTTCCCACCGTTCTCTGCGGAGAAATAGACAATGTCAGACTCCAGTTCGATTTTATCATCCTTGGGAGTATAACCGTCACCGATAACAACATCAGCAGTAGCAGCTATCTCAGGCATAGTATTTCTGAATTTCAGCGAAAACTCCGAGCCGGGTTCGCGGTGTCCTTCCTTGTACTTGATCTTCCGTCGCAGTATATAACCGTTTTTCTTGAGGTCATAATTGCGTGTGTCAAAGAAAGAAATTTCTTTGTGCTTTATTTTATATGGATGTTCACTTTCCGCAACAGGTATCCCTTCCTCTTCTGCCACGGCTTTTATGATTGTCCAGTAATCCCTGAATCCCTGTTCGATATCAGCGAATCTGGCTGAATCCAAAAGCAACTTGTACTCACTGGAATTCAATTTGAACTCATTTTGGCTGTTCGAAGTGCACCCTGCAGTAAACAGCAGCACAACCAGAACGGGAATATGTAGAATCTTATTCACTGTCTTCTCTTATACCTCCAATTCACTTCCTTCTTCGCCAACATTAACTTCCTTAATAGTCTTCGCGATATTTGCCAGGTGAACACCAACCTGTTTAATTAAATCCATAAACTCCACATGAACTTCATGAGTCTCAATTGATTTCTCTTTTTCTGCATGTAGGCGCTTCACATGTCGTATACGGAAATCTGATTCCAGTATCTCATACTTTTCTTCTTTACGAAGGATCTTTTTGGCCATAGCCGGATCCATTTCACCTAAGGCATCCCGAAGCCGGCTCATCTGCTTACTTACTTTTTCGTGGTAAGTGATTAACTCTGCCTTCCCTTCCTTGGAAAAATCGCTCTCCAGTTGCAGTCTCTTTGTGGCCAGTGGCACCAAATTTCGATGAATGATATCACCAATATTTTCCATATCGTTGGCAATGGATATCATGGCATATACTTCGCTCATCTGCTTATTACTCAATTCCTGGCGACCTATTTGCACCAGATAATCCACCACCTTCTCATCGAGGAAGTCAATCTTCTCCTCTCGCATCTCAATCCCTTCCAGAATTGTCAGCTTGGGATAGATTTCGTCCTCCCCCGGTTCGTCAAAAGTGAAAGGGTGAACAACGGCTCGGAGCATTCGAGCTATGATCTTGGACATGCGAGATATTTCAGTCTGGGCAAGTTCAATGGCAAATGCAGGATGTGAGATTTGGCTTTCGTCCAGATGCCAGGTTGCAGGAACAAGCCCTACTTCAATCTCTTCCTCTGGTACGCCGGGGATCAACCGCTCTACCACCCGCACAATCTGCGGTATAAAACCGATTAGTAGCGCAGAATTGATGAAGTTAAATCCGGTGTGGAACAGTGAGAGGGCGACCGGAATGGCGGCGGCGGTGAGGAAAGGAGATTGCCCTCCCAACTTTATCGCCACATAACCAATCATCTGGATAAAGGGATAGAAAAGAAGCAGCATCCACACGACTCCCAGCAGGTTGAAGATCAGGTGGGCACGGGCTGCCCGTTTGGCGTTGAAGTTAGCAACAAAGGCGGCAAGGTTGGCGGTGATGGTGGTGCCGATATTTTCCCCCAGTACCATCGCTGCAGCCATGTCAAACGGAATCCACCCTTCGTGAGTCATCAGCAGGGTGAGTGCCATGGTGGCGCTGGATGATTGGATAATCAGAGTTAGAATTGTACCGATTGCCAAGAATAGCAAAACCGACAGATAACCCAGATTCGTGTATTGTTGTAGAAAAGAAAGGATCTCAGGATTGTCTTTGATATCGGGCACAGAATCCTTGAGAAATTGCAATCCAATAAAGAGGACGGAAAAACCGATGAGAAAGAAACCCCAGTGACGACGTTGATCCAATTTGGAGAGCGAAAGGAGGAAACCGAACCCAACCAGCGGTAGTGCAATTGCACTCATCTTCACCTTGAAACCGAGAATCGAGATCAGCCAAGCGGTCACGGTGGTACCGATATTGGCCCCCATGATCACTCCTACCGCCTCGGTCAATGTCAGTAGACTGGCATTGACAAAGCTCACCACCATCAAGGTAGTGGCAGAGGAAGACTGGATCGCAGTGGTGATAAACAGTCCAGTCAGTAGCGCCAGAAAACGGTTTGAGGTGGCGGCGGCGAGGATTTTGCGCATTTTGTCCCCTGCCAGCTCCATCAGAGCATCACTCATCACTTTCATCCCGTAGAGAAACAGGGCAAGTGAACCAAGTAGGGTCAGGATATCGGTAAAGCCGTACGTCATTGCATTGTTGCCAGAATCAACAGAAACTTTTTCTGTGATAGGATGATTTACGTCGCCTCTGCCATCTTATGAATGGTCTTTGCAATATCGCCCGTATAGACATTTATCTGTTTCAATAAATCCATCAATTCCATATGAATTTCGTGTGTTTCTATGGATTCTTCTCTCTCTTCATGAAGGCGTTCTAAATGCCGCGTGCGATATTCGGTCTCCAGATCAGCGTATTTTTCTTCCTTTAACATAATGTGTTTTGCTATGTCAGGATCTAACTCCGAAAATGCCTCTTTCAAACGGCTGATTTGTTTACAGATTTTGGTATGAAAAATATCCAACTCTTCTCTGCCTTCATCGGAGAAATCTGTATTCAACGCTGATTTCTTAGCAATGAGGGGAATCATATTTTTATCAATAGTATCACCAATGTTTTCGATATAATTTACAATGGACATCATCCCATATACATCTTGAATCTGGTGGTCAGATAATTCATGCTGTCCAATTTTCCGAAGGTATCTCACTATCCGCTCATCCAGATAATCCAGTTTTTCTTCTCGCATTTCTATTCCTTCTACTAGGGACAGTTGCGGGTAAATCTTATCCTGCAGTGGTTCATTGGTGGTAAAGGGTTCAATTACTGCTTCCAGCATGCGTCCGATGATCTTTGCCATACGCGAAATCTCACTGCGGGATAGATCAATCGCAATCGCCGGGTGTGATATCTGCGAATCGTCAAGATGCCATGTTGCCGGGATAATTCCTTTCTCAACTTCCTTATCCGGCAGCATCTTGTAAACATAATGTGCCAGGATGGTTGTAAATGGCAGGAAAACCAGCCCGACCGTTAGATTAAAGATTGTATGAGCATTGGCGATTTGCCTGGGGGTTTCGGATGCTAGTTTATCCATCCCAACACTTGAAGATGTTGGTGAAATTGATCTTATGATTTCTGCGAAAGTAGGTATCCAAAAAATAAATAAGAGGACTCCGCCAATTTTAAATATTACATGAGCGATTGCAACACGCCTTGCTTCTCTCGAGGTCCCAATACTTGCTAACCCAGCCGTAATACATGTACCAATATTTGCACCAAATATTAACGGTATACCTGCGTCAAGAATAAGTAATCCTTGTTGCGCCAGGACAATAACAATTCCAGTAAAAGCACTGCTGCTCTGGATCAAAGCAGTGAAAACAACCCCTACCAAAAGCCCAAGAATCGGATTTTCCAAACCTCTGAGCATATCGATAAAAGGTTGGTAGGTGCGCAGTGGTTTCATGGCATCGGACATGAGTTTCATCCCGAAGAAAAGAATACCAAAGCCCATTATGACTTCGCAAATATGTTTACTATTTCCCTTCCTAGAAAACATCCTGATTGCAAAACCAATAGCAATCATTAACAGTGCATAATCTGTTAATTTAAATGCTATTAGTTGTGCCGTTATTGTTGTGCCGATATCAGCTCCAAGAATCACACCGAGGGATTGAACAAAGGTCATCAATTGAGCTTGTACAAAACTAACTAACATAACTGTTGTTGCACTGCTACTCTGAATCACCATTGTTACAAACGCACCAACTGTCATTCCAATTAATCTATTGTTAGTCAGAGCCGATAATATTGACCGCATTTTGTCTCCAGCAGTCTTTTTCATCCCTTCACTCATCTGCTCCATACCAAATAGGAATAATGCAAGCCCACCAAACAATGAGAAAACCAACATTGCCCATTGTATAGTTGCATCCGCATTAGCAGCTCTCAGTGGATTTAATACACTTAATAATACTACAATCAGCATTGACCATTTTCTTTTCAGTGTGTTAATATTTTTCATTTTCTCTTTACTTTGTAGTACGTTTCTTTTCTTGCTTGTATCAATGGTACAGCAAAACTAGCAAGTGCTACTAATAACATAATTAAACTTGCGGGTCTCATAAAGAATACTGTCCAACCACCCATCATGACGGCACGTATAAAATTAGTCTCTGCAATATTTCCTAGCACCATACCGAGGACTATAGGAGCAACCGGATAATTATAGCGTCTTAGGATCCAACCGAAAACACCAAATCCTAAACAGGCTATTACATCAAAGAATGAATTACGAACGGCAAAACTTCCGATGATTGATACAGCAAATATTATTGGGAATAATATACGTTTTGGAATTGTAGTTACTTTAATCCATAATCGACTGCCAAAGAATCCAAGAGCTAATAAAATAATATTTGCTAATAATAAGCTTGCAAGTAAACCATAAATAATGTCAGGA
>JASLRT010000064.1 GCA_030743815.1 Candidatus Neomarinimicrobiota bacterium
CTGACTGGTGAGCGTGGATGTCACAAAACGGGCAGGATCATTATCTTTGAGAAATTGCTGAGTGGCGCCCGCAATAGCTTCATCCGCCGGCGGAGTCGAAGAGGTGAGGGCATTCACCAGATCGTAGTTGTAGGTGTTTTCTGGATCGAAAATAATATCGAACAGGAGCGCTTTCGGCTCAATGAGACTGGCGGAGTCGGTAAAAAAACCTTCGCCGGAAGATCCGTCCGGGAAAATGGGTACCACTGCAAAATTGTAACCGTCCCATTCCGTCCGTCCTGATACAGTGTACATCACATCGTATGCATCTCCCATATATTCGAACTGGGCCTCCGGATCATTCTGCGCCTGCCTGAACACCTGGTAATAGTCCGGCGGTACATCGCCTTCTGGCGGTGACCAAAATAGCTGAAGTGAGCTGGTCACTACATCAATAAGCTGACCGTGATAAGCCTGCGGCCAGTTGTAGTAGCGGCCCAGCCCCCCTTCCTCCACGGGTCTCACCGACTCTTGCTCTATATCGATGATGACAACATCATCAATAGACGCTTCTTCCACACCCACCACCTTGGCCCGCATTCGGGCATCGAAAGACTGGAATTCATACCCATCCAGCAAGTCATTGATAAAACCGACCTGATAGGTACCCCATCCCACAATAATACCGACACCAAGCCCAATGGCAGCTCCGATGAGGACGCGTTTCAGAAGGTCAGACATGATTCACTCCTGAGTGATGGAATGTTGGAATATTGGAGAATTGAGAGATGTATTACTTCTGGCTATCCTGGTCGCTGTTCCACTGGACCCACGGGTTCTGGGCGTCAGCCTCTTTATCGAACTCGAACATGTGGTACTTGCCATCGGCCCGGAGATTGATCTGCATCCCCTCTACCAGGGTGATCCATTCTTCCAAAGACACTTCAAACGGGCCGGCAACCTGTGTCGGCGCCTGAATGGTTTGAACCGGAGCCAGGGAAAACTTTGGCGGACCTCCCTGCTGCTGGCGTTGCTGCAGATCTTCCCGGCGCATCTTGGCAAGATTCTCAGGTGTGTTGATGTCCACCTTCCCTTCATAAACCAAAACCTGGCTTTCTTTGTCCCCGGCGTTGGCACGGTACTTCGTTCCCCGGATGGCCGCCACGGCTGTGGGTGTTCTTACAGCCACATTCTTTTTTTCGCCGAAAGCGGCAGTAGCGGCAACCCACACTTTCCCCTTATTGAGGTTGGCGTTGAAGTCTTTCTTCATTGGAGTGACGCTAGCTTCTGTCAGTTCCAGTTCGGAGTTTTCCGCAATCCGAACTTTACCGCCACCATTGAGTGTAATCTCAGCACGTGACTTGGGCTTCGTCCGCACCCTGTCTCCCGCAAAGACAGGCTGCCTCACTTTTGCACGTGCCCAGTCGGTTCCGCCGGCCGACTGTACTTCCACAATCCCGAGAGGTAGGGTGATCTTACCAAATTCCGTAGCTGCCGGCCTGAACGCCAGCAAAGCACCAACTAAAGTGGCGGCTGTTAGAACTGATATGTGCCTGAATCTCATCTGTTTCCTCCTAGGGAGAAAATAAGCTTTGTGGACGAAGTTGACAAACCACATTTAACAGTAAATTGAGAAAGTTTCATCACTATATTGCCATTGAACCACTCTCATTTCATATGAAATCGACCCGCTGTTTTTTCATTATTGTGCTGATTGCGCTGGCCAAGATCGGACTAGCCCAGGTGCGTGAAGTGTCTATCACCTACGATGGCGTTCATGGATATGACTCGGCATTGGGACAGGTTCTGGAATGGAGTAGTCTGAAGGAAGAACCCCGCGTCCGATCATCTGACAAACCGCCTGAAGGGCTTCGCTTGCGGTGGCTCGGCACCTCGGGGTTTGAATTGGGAGACAACGAGACGACCATCCTCATTGATCCGTTCGTTTCGCGACCCCGCGTCAGTAATCCCTTTGCTCCACTGATTATTGATACCACAGCTGTGGATGAACTCATTCTGAAACCGATGGGCGACCGAAACGTAGATGCTATCCTTGTGAGTCATGCCCATGCTGATCATGTTATGGATGTTCCTCTCGTACTTTCAAGATCCACAACAACAGATCACAGTCCACTACTCGTGGGGGATCCTAACACAGTAGCTTTGGTGGAAAGTTATCATCTTTCGGCGGAAACACGTCTCCTGACATTTGATGACGGTGTAGTGCACTACTTAATCGGGCAGTTTGGAAACTTTACAGTAGAAGCCGTCCGGTCGCTTCATCCACAGTACAACTTCCTCCCGTGGCGGGGCCCTGAAGGAGAGATTGAAGGTCATCCCCCGTTCACCGGGTTTGACTACCTCTCCTACCGGAATATTGCCATCGCTTATGTTATTTCATACAGGGGATTGAAATTCGTTTTCTGCGATGGAGCAATCCTCCAAAACCTCCAGAAAATCGGGGAGGCAGATCTGCTCGTTTTGGGAATCCCGGTGAGGAAGAACAACACCATTGCTGACGCCTTCGCAGCCCTCCGCCCCAGTTTTTTCATCCCGACCCATTACGACGACTTCTTCGTTCCGTTCCATGAGATGGGCCAGTTTGATGTTACCATTGGCCTGGATGAAATTCAGCTTCTCGATTTCAGCCAATTCGGAAAATTTTTTGAGGAGTTCCCCGGCTATATAAAAAAAGCCCGGAGCAATTTATCTGCCGAGTCACAACCGTTCTTCGATCCCAGGCTGAGGATCCTGAAACCGCTCACCTACTATTCTCTGGAAAGCCTCATCTTGAAATAAAAAAGCCGTCCCGGAATCCGAGACGGCTTTGAAGGCCCTATATCCGCTAAACCTATTTCAGCATAATGAGCTTCCGGGCATCCTGGAAAATTGCTTTGCCGCCACTGAAGGCTTCCATTCGGTAGAGATAGACGCCGGTGGACATCATTCCACCGGCACTGTTCCGGCCATCCCAGATGAGGGCGTGGTTACCGGCACCGTAGGCCTGGCGGTTTGCCAGGGTAGCAATCTCCTGGCCCAAAATATCGTAGACAGCAACAGAAACGAAACTTTCCTCAGGCAAGCTGAAACGGAGTGTTGTAACAGCGTTGAACGGATTTGGGAAATTCTGTGACAGCTGATATTCAGCTGGAACCAAATCATAGGCATTCATAGCACCTTGTGTGAAAGCAGTTGGACCAGTGATAATCACAAAATCACGACCTTCTTCATCACAAGCACAGGCAAAATCGTAGACCGATTCAGCTCTGAGATCAGTCACCTTGCCAAGAGCCATGTCAATAAGGGCAACGTCCCAATCTGAAGGCAGTGATTCCGTCCATTCAAAGTCAAGTGATACAACACCTTCCTCATTGGTCTTTACTACGAAAGGCCACTCATGACCATCCGCCTGAGTACTGTGCACATCACGGCTGTAGAAACCACCACGCTCACTCCAGTGGGTGTTGTCAAAAGCAACAGAGATGTAGTCACCGATGACGGGCGGTTCATGGCGATCCGCTACGTCCCAGATTTCGGATGCATCAGGCATCACACCAAAAATATTTTCTCTGTCATCCACACCGTTTATTCTTGCTGTAATATTACCCTTCCAGTCGAAAGGTTCGGCGACTGATTCCCTTGCAAGGGCAAAGCCGAAGTCATAGCCCATATCAATAGAGGTGGATGAATATGCATAGACCCAATAGCCGTCGCCGGGACTCATGGTAGTGGTGGTAGAATAGCCGCTGCCGGAATAGCGATAAAACGAAGGTTCAACAGTTCCGGCTTCATAATCATAGATATTGGGCGTGAAGTTATAGGGTGAGCCTACCTGATTCCATCCCTGGCTGAGTGAAACGGAAACGGGGTCCTCGAGATCCGTAGAGTGTCCAGAACCACCTGTTAGTTGCCACGAGTCAAGTGTTATAATCCAGTATGCCTCGCCAGGGTTCAAGCGGGCAACCCCCGTTTCATTATAGTCAGAGCCGTTCCACCTGAATGTCCTGAACTCAGTGGCATCATCAGATCTCTCTTCACCTGTGAGATTATCAACTAAGCCATCAAGAACAGACGTCTTGCTATCGAGTTGTCCCGGTGCGGAAATCATCCGGTATACCTCGGCACTGGTAGATCCAATGGACATTTCATCAAAGCCCACCTCAATACTGATAGGCCCTTCTTCAACAGTCTGCATTGCCCAATCTTCCACCACAATCTTGCCCATGATCCCTTTACTGGTTACATCTGAACCGGGGATAGTACCTGCCCAGTCGCCGCCAAACTCATCGCCACCCAAATCAACAGTTCTCTTTGAACTGCTTCCGCCTACATAATATTCGAATACTGCACTTTGAATGCTGGATTCAGTTTCTATACTCACATTAATGACAGCATAACCGCCCTCGTGAGCGTCCGAGGGAGGAGAAACACTGTTAATACCTAAAAATGGTGGAGAACCGCCGCCGCCACCGCCGCTGATCTGGAAATCTTCGCTGAAACCAGCTACGCCGGAGCCGGGATAAAGAACCATTATCTGATAGTCATTTCCATCTTCGATCCAATCAGGTATAGACCACCAATAATTGCCCCCGTTGCTGTTACTCGGTGCGCCGCTAGTAATCCACTCGTAGTTAGTGCCTGCCTTCCACAGTTCGATATCCACAGCATAATTCCCGCCGGAAGTGGAGTTCCAGTCAATGGGCTCTCCGGTGCCGGCAGTCCAATTGGACATACTATTCGGCGAGGTTACTTCAATAGAAGTAGGGTTGCCACCGCCGCCGCCACCACCTACGCTCAAGGTGAGTGCTGCCATTGCAGAGCCTTCTGCGTTGGTAGTGATACCGCTTACTTCACCAGCTGGTTCCGTTGCATCCGGATTACCATTCTCGTTTTCATCAAACCACGCTGAAACACGATAACCACCTGTGTTTGGGACAATTCTAGCGTCACGATAATCAAAAAACCACCCTTCTGGTGGTGACGGGGACGATTCGTGGCGGTCATTATAAATTTGATCACCATTGGGAAAGGTAAGATTCGTGCGCACAGAAGCCGAACCAAAATTTTCATTAAGATGTATATTTACACCGATGCAATCCTGATTACAGTCGTCGCCGCCACCGCCACCGGTGCTTAGAAGCTCAAGTACAACATTATCGATTACTACTACACCGATTTCCGCTCCCATATCAAATAGCACTCGGCTATTAGGGATACCAAAATCTGTAGCTGTAATGTCATATGAGAAATTCTGTGTCTCTGTAGTCAAGTTGACCACTTCAGTAGCAGGAGTCCAAGGATACTCATTTAGTCCGATACCTGCAAGCATTGTTCTTTCTCTGTCAGAAGAAGCATCAAAAGACAGTCTGTAAGTAGCACCTTGCTGGATCGCTACTACCTGGCTTAGGTTCACTGCAAATGCATCACCGGCCTGCTCTACGTTGGCAAAGTTGAAGCTGTTGCCACCTTCTGTCTGTACGTTGAATGCATTACCAATCCAGCCTACCTGGCCTCCTTCGAAGTCGCCGTTAACGAGTAGGTTTTCACCTCCGCCGCCGCCACCGCCGCCACCGCCGCCGCCTGTTGATGTAGCAGGCACATCTTCGCTCCAAGTGGCACCAACTATGGACCCATTGTTTCCATTGGATGTTTGATCAGTAAGTGTAGTGCCTTCCCCTTCATTAAAGTTCCAGTAGCCGACAAGTTCTGTTTCACTGCCTGTAGGCGGTGTGGACATGTAGGGTTGTATTTGTTCTTCACTAAGTGCAACGTCCCAAATCGATATATCATCGATTAAACCATCATAATAATTACCTAATCCCATGGTATGTGTACCAATATTAATATCCATATTATTATACATTAACCCAATTGGTCCATTTCCAGTACCTTCAATAT
>JASLRT010000065.1 GCA_030743815.1 Candidatus Neomarinimicrobiota bacterium
ACCATTCTGATGTTTCGTCCGGTTTCACAAAAAATTCCATCTCCATCTGTTCAAACTCTCTTGAGCGAAACAGGAAATTGCCGGTGGTTATTTCGTTTCGAAAAGCTTTTCCTATCTGGGCAATGCCAAAGGGGAGTTTCACCCGTGAAGTTGTAACGGCATTGGCGAAATTGACGAAGATACCCTGGGCTGTCTCAGGGCGGAGATAGACAACTGATGAAGAATCTTCTGACGGGCCATAATGTGTCTTTAGCATGAGGTTGAATTGCCTTGCGTCAGTCCATTCTTTTACGCCGCAGGTGGGGCAATTTTTATCTAGGTCAATATGGTCCGCCCGAAACCGGGCTTTACAGTTCTTGCAATCCACCATTGGATCGTGGAATTCGCTCACGTGACCAGATGCCTCCCACACTTTCGAATTCATAAAGATAGCGGCATCCATACCTACCACATCTGTTCGGGAGGTCACCACATCCCGCCACCACAGTTGCTTAACATTATTTTTTAGCTCAACGCCGAGAGGTCCGTAATCGTAAGTCGCTTCCAGTCCACCGTAGATATCGGAGCTCTGAAAGATGAATCCCCGCCGTTTGCAGAGAGAAACAAGCTTATCCATGATTTTTGAATCAGTCATATCTGATCAGTTGAGGAAAAAGAGAGAGGAAGAATTGTATTGAATATCAGGCTGGCTACTCCATTTCCTTTAACTCTTTTTCGATGAGGTCATCGTAAGGGAGCTGGCCGGGAGTCTCAGTTACGATAGCAAGCGAGGGTTTTCGCGCTTTGTGTTTCTGATAGTTGATCATGATGAAGATGCCAAGCAGAAAGACGACTACCGGTGCTACCCACACCATCAGGTTGAATCCCCTGGCCACCGGTTTTGCCAGGATACGCTCGCCGTATTCAGACACGAAAATGTCCAGCACTTGCTGTCTGGTCAAGTCTCGCTCTACCATTTCCCAGATTCTCGCTTCCATCTCAGGATTGCCATGATCAGCCACTGTACCGCTCCAGCAGCACGGTGCCATGAGACTCTGTTCAAGATCCTTAACCAGAGCTTCCTTCTGTTGTCCCGCCAGGAATGTGATAGGGAAAACGAGCGATATCAATATGCCTCTTCGAATCACGATTCTACCTGATGTTCCTCAGATTCGTCGCTTTCCGTTTCGTCGCCCAGCGATCGGTATTCAGTCTTGCAGCTCGGGCAAGCAAAGAACGCTCCTTTATTCTTGGTAACTCTCTCCTCTACGAAGTGGCTGCCGCACGTTTCGCAATGATGGAGCAGAGGCCTGTACCATGAAACTTGATCGCACTCAGGATAGTTGCTGCAGCCGTAAAAGACCTTTTTCTTCTTGCTGGTGCGCTCGATGAGTTCTCCGTTGCACCCTGTCTTCGGGCACGTAATTCCCGTGGAAAGCGGTTCGGTGTGGCGGCAATCGGGATAGTTCCCGCAACCGACGTATCTGCCGTATCTACCGAATTTGATTTGAAGCTCCCCACCACATTTCGGGCACGGTTTTTCCACCGTTTCGGCCTCCTCGTCTGATTGGAGTGATTTGGCGTTTCGGCAGTCGGGAAAGCCGGAACAGGCAAGGAACTTCTGTCCCCGCCGGTTCCACTTGATGACCATGGGGCTGCCGCACTTCTCGCACGTCTCCTCCGTCGATTCAACCAGAGAAGATTTGATTTCCTTCCGTTTTTCTCTCACCGACTCCATCGATGTGTTGAACGGCTGGTAGAAATCGTGAAGAACGGTGAGGTAATCCTGATTGCCTGATTCAATCTCGTCCAGTTCTTCTTCCATCCTTGCGGTGAAACTGAAGTCAAAAATATCGGGAAGATTGCTTACAAGGATTCTGTTCACCGTCAGGCCTGCCTCAGTGGGAATTAGCCTGCCCTTTTCCTTATTTACGTATTCACGCTTGTAGAGACGGGAGATTGTTTCCGCGAATGTGCTGGGACGGCCGATCCCTCGTGAATCGAGCTCTTTGATTAATGAACTTTCGGAGTAGTAAGGGGGCGGCTTGGTGAAATGTTGTTCTGGATCGAAATCTATCTTCTTCAGAACATCGCCGCTGGAGATCTCCTCAGGTAGAATCTGCGACTCTTTTTCCTGTCTTGTCGGATAGATTCTTCGGAATCCGTCGAACTTGACAATTGATCCAGTGGCGCGGAAGGTATAGTCATCGCCGGCTGCAATGTTGACCGTTGTCTGATCGAGTACCATAGAAGTCATCTGACTTGCAACAAATCTCCGCCAGATGAGATCGTATAGTTTCAGTTCATCTGCTTTCAGCACCCCCTTCAGTCTGTCAGGATGGAGGGTGGGATCAGTAGGGCGAATCGCCTCATGCGCATCCTGAACCTGTCTTTTCCTTTGCGCGTACGTCCGTGGTTTGTCCGGAAGATAAGGAGCCCCAAACTGTGTTGAGATGATATTGCGCACAGAGTGAAGTGCTTCACCGGCGATTCTGGTAGAATCGGTACGCATATAGGTGATCAGGCCCGTCGGTTCACCCTCGCCAGTGTCAATTCCCTCGTAGAGCCGCTGAGCGATCCGCATTGAATTGGCGGGGGAGAATCTCAGTCTGCTGGCGGCTTCCTGCTGAAGAGTGCTGGTGATAAAGGGTGCGAACGGGTGACGGCGTACCTCCTTCCGTTCCACGGAGGAGACAGTGAAGATTGCATTTTCTATAACTGCCATAATCTGGCTGACAGTTTCCTCATCCGGAAGCTTCGGTTTCTCCTCTCCAATGCGATGCAGATTTGCGGAAAAGTGAGCGCCATCCTTAGTCTCTAACGTTACTTCCAGCGTCCAGTATTCCTCCGGTTTGAACGCTTCAATCTCCTCATGCCGTTCACATACCAGACGTAAAGCTACAGACTGAACTCTGCCGGCGCTTAATCCGCTATAAAGCACTTTCCAGAGAAATTCCGACACTTCGAAGCCCACCAGCCGGTCGATGATCCGCCGCGCCTGCTGCGCATTTACCAGTTTGCTATCTACTTCGCGCGGATTCGCCATTCCAGTTTTGACTCCGCTGGCGGTGATTTCATTGAACAGCACCCGTTTTATCTTTCCCGAATCGCCGTTCAGTTCAGTAGAGATATGCCACGCGATAGCTTCTCCCTCACGGTCGGGGTCTGTTGCTATGTAGATTGCTTCTACCCCTGATGACTGCTCCTTAAGCTTTTTTATGATTTTGGCTTTCTCGGGCAGCACAACATAACTGGCCTTGAAGTTGTTCGTGACATCAATGCCGAGCTCCTTCTGCGGCAAGTCTTTCACGTGCCCGTTGCTCGCCAGAACACGATATTCCTTCCCCAGATAGCGCTCAATAGTCCGCGCCTTGGACGGAGATTCAACAATTACGAGTGCATGGTGTTTCATAGTTTTCCCTTCGCGCGTGAAAAATTTACGACTGGACGGAGCAAAGTCAAGTGCAATTCCATCTGTTGACCGGTAGGGGTGAAGGGGTCAGTTTACTGCTGAGGCATGAATAAGGCGGCGAGTGAGTCGATCGGGACTGATTCCTGCTCTCCACTGCTTAACGATTTCACTTGGGCGCTTTTCGATTTCATCTCATCTTCTCCAATGATGATACAGTGCGAAGCGTTCAGGCGGTTGGCGTCCCGAAGCTGAGCCTTTAGACTTCTTCGCAAGGCGTCAAAATGGACTGTGTTCCCTTGCGCCCTGAGTATCATGGCAACAGTAAGAGCCTGTTCCCTCGCCTCGTGGGTGGTAGCCGCAACGTAAAGAAGGTTCTTGCTCTCATCGGTGCTTTGAGTTTTTTCTCCCAGAGCTAATAGAATCCGCTCAATCCCGGCAGCGAACCCGACGGCGGGAGTACGCTTTCCTCCCAAATCCTCGATCAGGTTGTCGTATCGGCCGCCGCCGCAGAGTGCATCCTGAGCCCCCACATGGGGACTGGTAATTTCGAATGTTGTCCGCGTGTAATAGTCGAGTCCCCGTACCATCATCTTGTTTTCGGTATAAGGGATATTCATCCGCTCAAGAAAATGCTTTACATCTTCATAGTGGGCAAGGTCTTCGTCATCCAGATAGTCGAGGATGGCGGGAGCACCCTGAAGAAGCTCCTGTTCATCCTCACTTTTACTGTCGAGGATGCGTAACGGATTTGTCTCCAGTCTCCGCTGACTGGTTTCACTTAGATCTTTCTTGTACGGCGCGAGGAACTCTACTAGAGCCTGTCGGAAGGCATTGCGACTGTCGTCGGAACCGATGCTGTTGATGTGTAGAGTCATATCTTCAATACCGAGCTCCGTGAGAATTGTATATACTAGAGCCACTATTTCGGCATCCTGTTCTGAGTGCGGTGACCCAATAGCCTCGGCGCCGAACTGGTGGAACTGGCGCAATCTGCCTTTCTGGGGCCGTTCCTGTCTGAAGAGGGTGTCCAAGTAGTAAAGTTTCGTTGAGGCTCCTCCCCGTCCCATATCATGCTCGATATAGGCTCTCATGACAGGCGCAGTCAGTTCCGGCTTGAGGGTGAGACTTGTTCCGCTCTGATCCGAAAACGTGTACATCTGTTTCGAAACGATATCACTCTCTTCGCCGACGCTGCGGGCAAAAAGTTCCGTCTGTTCAAAAACAGGTGTACGGATTTCTCCGTATCCCCAACAGTTCATCACATTGTGAATGGTCGCTCCCGCGGACCTCATTCTTGCGGCTTCTTCAGGCAGGAGATCTTTCGTCCCCTTGATAGACTTAAACTGTTTTTCGGATGCCATCTCTTTTCCGGTTAATCGTGATCGATCATGTCTGCCAGGAGAGTTCTTGCCTTCTTTGCATCTGGTTCCGGAACGTAAAGTGTTGCACGACTTCCGGGGACTGTACCACCTTTAATGCCGTATGCCGATGTGAGAAAATCCGCTTTGATGTAACTCATGATATTTGCGTCATTCAGCGTCTCCTTAGCCATTTCGGCGTAAAGCTGACTGGAAAGTTCATACAGCTTGACCCACCTCACTTCGTTCAGGGTAACTTCTTCGGGAAGAGCGGAAACAAGCGATACACCGCAGTCGGCGCAAACGGTGACCTCTTCCTTGTACTCAGATTTACATTCAGGACAAAACATCGTAACGGGTATGATTCGCCGTATGGGAATTCGTTTTAACCCCTGCCATATTATCAAAACATATAAGAAAATGCCAGCCTAAGTTCAGAACCTTTCTTTGAGTCTGCGAAAAGATTTGGCGCGTCGGTAATCATGACAGATGAATTGAAGAGTAACTGCTTGAACTGTATCGAAAACAGTACCGGGAACTGCTCACTGTTGCGCACTTCTGTTTGCCTGCTCATGCGGTAAGTGCTACAGGATTATGGAATACTCGGCCCCAGCCAGCGCCCGCCGCGGGATTCGAGTTTTAAGTCTCGAAGCGTCGGAGATTTTACATTAATGCGCATGTAAAAGCCCCGCCCGAATCCGCTGGGTGTCCAGTTGAAATTGAGCTCCCAGCAGTGGAGATCGCGATAGACCTGAAAATCGTGGCTGACCAGGTCTCTCTCTAGCAGATCGAAGCGGGCACTGTACTGAATGCGCCACGCCTCTGTAAGTTGTATGCCCAGTGATGTGTTCATCCAGAGGTTGTTTTTGGGATTGAGAGGATCGTTCCGTCTCGCTGAATATCTCAGACTTACCCGAAGGTTCCACAGATTTCTCCCGGATTGACCGCGTACCGCCGTTCTGTCGAGCCTGCTTACACCGCCGCTGGTGAGATCGGCTTCCTGGGTGAGAGTGTCTACGGCGGCGGTATCAGCTTGGGTCTCGCGGCCGGCAAAACCGATGCGCTTACCGGACAGCTTGAATCCTGTGGCTGCGTTCATCTCGGTAAGGCGGGGCAGAGGAATGCCGTGTTCACTGGTCCTGATGCGGTCTACCCTCGTGGCGTTGCCGTCGTGATAATCTACATCGTAGAAGTCGTGTGCCATGCTGAAGTCGAGATTGAGCTTCCTGAGCCAGCCGGCCCTGATAGATGAACGCAGCTTACTGAGTCTGAATTCATCGGCGGCAAAGTTGTAGCTTGTTCTCATATTCCATGTGAGCAAATTGTCGATTTTCCGCTCTTCATCACCGCTGCGGACTTTAGCCTGAAAAAGATTCTTGACTGAAATGTTCAAACTCCTCTGTTCCTGTTTTGACGTAGCACCTATTTGTGAGCCGTGGAAATAGTCAAACGAATATTCCTTTCCGTTCTCATCAGTCAGAGTCTTGAAGTAACCCGGATCGTACCCAAAGATCGGCTTGGAGTAGTCGGGCCGGAACGAGAAACCCACCGAAGGGGTAATGGTGTGACGCAGCGCCTTAAGAGGACCAATCCTGATGGGGAACAGGCCGTAAAGCTTCGTGTTGGTGTTGACGGAAAAGGTTCCTGTATGGCGCGCCCGGAATCCCTGCACAGCCTGTTTATGGATCGGATTGCCCAGTGTATCGGCTGCTTCAGCGTCATGGTACTTTGTGATCCATTCTTCTTTCAGAGCAAAACTCGGTCTGAGAGAAAGGACCTTAAAGAGCCGTCCCGATCCTGACAGGGAGACGTTATGGACCCAGCTGTTGTTGAAGTCTGTCTGTCGTGTCCCCCATACGAACGATGTGTCGATGGTAGCGTCATCAAGCGTATCGATCATCGCTTCTGATTCGTAGAAACCGGTGCCCCGGTTCTTGAGAGCACTGTTGTAACTCCAGTGAAAGGTTGTACCACCTTTTCTCGTTCCGCCGAACAGTTGCGACTGTCCCTTACGGAACTTGAAAGTGGGGAAGGCAGTGGTTGTCTCCACCACCCGGGCCCCTGCCGTAGTGGGCAGCTGGAAGTATAGTGAATCTTGGGCAGTTGTGGGATGCGTCTTCGCCTTTGCCATCAGATTGCGTGTCTCCGAAAGATTCGTCGATATACTGATATTATGCTCCGGCCACCGCTTTGAATAAGTGGCGTTAGAGATCGCCTTCTGGTTGAGGCGCGTATCCCTGTTAATTCCCAGTCGGCGGTTGAACTGACTGTCGTTGTAGTATTGTGCACTCACGTTGAAAGATTGATTCTTGCGCATCCTCTGCGAGTGATTCCACGATGCTGACCATCTGACAGCGCCCGGCTTATTGAAAATATGGGCGATTTCCGGTGTGGCCACCGTCCGGTTATAACGGAAATTGAAACCGCCGCTGAATGCATAACGCCTGAAGTAGCGATTCGTATTGTGAAATACAATTCCCTGTCGGTCATAAAAATCAAGAGAGAACTGAGAATTCATGAATTCATTGACTGCCCAGAAATATCCTAGTCCTTTCAGATACTGGCCCTGACGGCTGTTTTCACCGTAGGATGGCATAATCCAGCCGGAATGACGCTTACCGCCCTGATCGGGAAATACCCCGAATGGTAGTCCGAAAAGTGGAATCCCGCCCAGGTAAAGGATAATCGGTTTGGCGATAACTTTGTCGTCCATGATCATCTTCATCTGACGACTCTCGAAGTGGAAATGAGGATTCGAATCGAGATCGCATGTGGTGTATATGCTCTTCGAGACAAAAAAGGTGTCCTTCGTCTGGTTCTGGATTTCCTCGCCTCTGTAATACCCGTCCTCCATTTTGGTCCTGCCGTGTTTGACGCGACCCCGCCCGCTGGAAAGGTTGTAGATCAGCGACTCGCCTATCATGGGCTCTCTTCCAGTCTCTTTGAATGTAGGCATATCGTTGGCGGTGAAGGTTTGGTTGCCGTGAGGCGCTGGCAATGCACGCAAAAGGTTATCCTTCCAGGTGACATTCACAAATCCTGAATTCAGCCTGGTATCTTTGTAATCGATCTGTGCGCCGTGATAGAGATGAGTCCGCTGATCGGGGATGCTATACCTGATGGTGTCAGCGCGGTAGATTATAGGGGCATCCACGTCGTCAGCGGATTCATCAGGAACGTACTCTCCCCGGGCGCCACCAACAATATGGATGACTTCCAGATCCTGCCTGTCAGCGGTATCGGGCGCAAAAAGAAGGGTCACTGTGTCGCCGCTGGCCGTATTCTGACCCTGATAAATGGAATCTTCGAACAGGTGGTGCAAGGTGGTAGCCATCCCTTCGAGCCTCATTGAGTCCAGATTGCCCTCTTTGAGGTAGGCTTCGAGGCGACTGCCCGTCATATCGTCGAAGAACTCCTCCTCGGTATAGCGCGAGACTACCGTTTCTTCCAGTTCTACTTTTTGCGGAACTTTGCCTTCAGTGCGATAGAGGATGTGCGCTTTTTCGGGGATTACCAGATATTGCAGAAGATCATCCTGGTAGGTGAGCTCGATCTGTTTGCCGGCTATCCTGTGCCGCTCCTCCTGAACCACAACGGGGTCCTGCAGCAGAATTGATACCTCTTTTTCAGCATCGTACATGCTTTTGCCGCAGGTTGCCTGGCGGTTTTCTTCACGGATGACTACTGTCCCCTGTGCGGTGTAGCTGGCGGTCCCCGTTTCCAGATGTTTGGTATAAGTAAGTTTTTGCGCGGTGATCACTTGTTTCCGCTGAGTAAATTCCACGTCGCCGGAGGCGATTCCGCTATCTGCCTCCATAAAGAAAATCAGTGTATCCGAGAGGAGACGATATTCTTCATCTGTAAAGTGTGTGTTGCCGAAGGCGGTGGCGATATCCTGTTTCGAATCTATCACCACAGAGTCGGCGGTGAGCACCTTCTGATCTTCTTCCATGCGGACGTTGTAGACAAATGAACCGATTCCCTCTCTGTTTCTGTAGTAGGCTCTGAGGGCCGTAATTGTTGCTTCCCCCTTCTCGAATTTGACGTTACCTCTCAAGTATTGAACAGCGTTACCGTCTTCATCGGTGATATTTTCCAGCTCATCGGCGTGGATCAGTTTCAGCCTCTCTTCGGAGGAGGCGTAAAGGGGGTAGAGCAGCAGCAGGTAAAACAGATATCTCAAGATTTCTTACGGTCGTGGCGGTCAGGCCACAGCTGTTTCAGGCGTTTGGAAATGAATTCCTCGTAGCCGTGGCCGGAAGGCCGATAGAATATGGTAGGTTTCGCTCCTTCAGGAAAGTAGTGAACGTTGCCGGCAAAATGTTCGGGATGGTTGTGGGGATAAGTGTAGTCCTTGCCGTAGTCAAATGCTTTCATAAGGGGTGTCGGTGCGTTCCTTAAATGGAGTGGAATAGGGGAAGTTCCTTCGCTACGCACCTTGGCCGACGCTTGGCGGATAGCCATGTAGCTAGCGTTGGATTTAGGTGCCGCCGCCAGATAAGCAGTCACCTGTGCCAACACAAGCGATGCTTCAGGCATGCCGATGGTGTGAACCGCTTGGAATCCCGATGTAGCAAGGGTCAGGGCCTGAGGGTCAGCATTGCCCACATCCTCCGACGCGAGAATGATGAGACGGCGAGCGATGAACTCCGGCTGTTCACCACCCTCCAGCATGGTGGCGAGCCAGTAGATGGCCGCATCGGGATCGCTGCCGCGGACAGATTTGATGAAGGCCGAGATGGTATCATAGTGATAATCACCTGCCTTATCATAGATCTGCGTCTTCTTCTGTAGCGCAGTCTGAAGAATCTCTGATGTAATAAGGGCGGAATCGTTTTCAGACGGTACCATCGCCAGAGCGACCTCCAGCGTATTCAACATCTTACGTGCATCGCCGCCGGTGGAACGGATCAGCGTTTGACGAGTATCGCCTTCGAACATGAGTTGCTTCTTCCGGAGCACGACATCGCTCCCCTCGGCCCGCTTCAGGATCGCAGTAAGATCGTCTCCACTCAGGTTTTCCAGCTTCAGCACGCGACAGCGGGAAAGGAGGGGCGAGATGACTTCGAAGGAAGGATTCTCAGTCGTGGCACCGATGAGGATGACAGCTCCTTCTTCGACGCCGTGAAGGAGAGCATCCTGCTGCGCCTTGTTGAAACGGTGGATTTCGTCAATGAAGAAAATGGTATGCTTCGCCATCTTGAAATTGTCTCTTCCGGCTGCCAGAATCCTTCTCACTTCGCGCACGCCTGATGATACGGCCGACATCTGGTAGAAATCGGCTTTGGTCTCCCGGGCGACGATTTTGGCCAGAGTAGTCTTGCCCGTGCCGGGCGGTCCCCACAGGATCATGCTGAACAGATTGTGCTCCTGAATCGCTCGCCGCAGGAGGGACCCGGCGCCTACAAGATGGGGCTGGCCGATGAATTCGGCCACGGTCGCCGGTCTTATGCGGTCAGCCAGAGGGGGTAAAATCTTGCGTGAAGGTGGCATGACAAGTGAATTTAGACTTCAAACCGTGGAAAAGCAAAAGGGACAGAATGGCGTGGCAATTGTGATTGAATCAGGTTAGACTTGCAGCCATTTACTAATGATGGAGGTGGCAAAATGAGGCGTATTCTCTTACTGGTAGCGGCGATTGCCGTGGTAGGGTGTTCTGGAGACAAGTCGGGAGAAGAGATGATGACAGATTCGGGATTAAAGTATGTTGATATGAAAGTCGGCGACGGCGAATCGCCGCAGGCCGGTCAGCTTGTAACAGTTCATTATACAGGCTGGTTGGAGGACGGTACCAAATTTGACAGTTCTGTGGATAAGAATCGGCCATTCGAATTCACCATCGGAGCGGGACGCGTGATCAAAGGGTGGGATGAAGGCGTTATGACTATGAAGGTGGGGGGCAAACGCAAACTGACTATTCCATCTGAGTTGGGATACGGCGCCCGGGGAATCGGACCAATCCCGCCCAATTCCACCCTCATTTTTGAAGTGGAATTACTGACAATTCGTTAATAACTTCCCCGTAATTCGCTAACGACAAGGAGGTGCGGGATTTCTTGGGCCCGCTGAGGCAGTGAAGAATCAAGCTAAGAGATCGATCTACAATTTCTACTATCAGAAGATCGTCGGCGCCAAGACGTTTATGGGTGCCAGCTTTCTTAACTATAAACAGCGAGAAGCTGACTGTATTGTTGAATACATTGAACGGCAGGGAAATTCAGGACAAATAGTGGATATCGGCTGTAGTACGGGATATTTTTCGCGCCGGCTCGCTGACCGCTTCGGTTCGGACACGGTACAGGGTGCTGATATCAGCCAGAAGTCCATCAGAAAATGCCGAGAGCGGCACCCCGATATTCAATTCCATCATATTGGTAACGGCTTCTACGAAGATAACTTTGGGCGTTTTGAGTATGTGCTACTGGCGCATGTCCTGGAACATGTGGACGATCCTTTGGCGCTGCTGGAGAAGGTGAAAAGACTGATGACCGAACAGGGCTCTCTCATCGTTTCCGTGCCGCAGGAAAGGATCAGGGGGGACTCGGCCTTTCCGGAGAATCTCTATAATCTAATACGATTGAAATTTGAGAATGTGCACCGCGTTAATTACTGTGCCGACAAACTTTCCACGGTGCTTGGAGAAGCGGGGTTACAGATTACGGACCACCGTTACATCAATGCCTTCCGCTCAAAGATGAATGAACGGCATTTCTCCAATCACAGTCTCGTCGCCCATAGCGAGGCGATCCCCCAAGCCTAAGAAGATCGGACAACTTCAGTGCTTTTCATCCGGCCGCGGCGGGTGGGAGAGTGCATTTGATTTTACGCTATTGGTGAGATAACTTCTCTAAGGTGTCTTCTGACGTACCAACATCCTGGCCGGCCTATCTTGAAACCTACGAATCGGGACTTCTTCGGCAGAAAGTAGAGGAGGGACTCGAGATGCTGGCTGAGTGCCGAGTCTGCCCGCGGGACTGTGAAGTCAACCGGATGCAGGATGAGTGGGCGGTCTGCAAAAGTGGAAGGTATGCCACAGTCAGCAGTTACTTCGCTCACTTCGGTGAGGAGGACTGTCTGCGTGGATGGCGGGGCTCCGGTACCATCTTCTTCTCGCACTGTAATCTGAAGTGTGTCTTTTGCCAGAACTGGGATATCAGTCAGCCTGCCGGAGCAGGTGGGGAATCGGCCAGGGCAGAGGTGACGCCAGTGCACCTCGCTGAGATGATGCTCGAACTTCAATCTAAAGGGTGCCACAACATCAATTTCGTTACGCCTGAGCACGTTGTCCCTCAGATCATCGAGGCACTTCCGCTGGCCATCGAGGGGGGATTGCGCCTCCCCATTGTCTATAATACGAGTGCCTTCGATTCAATGGAGAGTCTGAAACTGATGGCGGGAGTGGTGGATATCTACATGCCGGACTTCAAGTTGTGGGACAGGGAGTTGGCGAGACGATACCTTAAGGCAGTGAAGTATCCTGAAACCGCGAGGGAGTCAATCAGAGAGATGCAACGTCAGGTGGGAGACCTGTGGCTCGATGACAGAGGTCTGGCGGTTCGTGGTCTATTGGTAAGACATCTGGTGATGCCGGGGATGAAGAAGGATAGTGAGAGGATTTTGACATTTCTGGCGCGGGCAGTTTCCACCGAAACTTACATCAATATCATGGATCAGTATCGTCCAGCATATAAGGTGGGGGAAGATTCCTATGCCGCGATCAATCGCCCGGCTACATCAGCGGAAATCAGGCAGATCTACAGCGCAGCCGAAAAAGTAGGCTTACATCGGTTTGACCAGAGGAGGATCGCTGCGGCGCTTTAGGGCAGTGTGATGATTGACTGGCGCGCCATGGCAACATTGTTTGGAGGTGGTGCTGAGCCACAGGAGGGACTTGAACCCCCGACCCGTTCATTACGAATGAACTGCTCTACCAACTGAGCTACGGTGGCAATAATTAATTAGGATTTATGTGCCCAATATATAGCATTAACATAAAATACACAAATTAAGATTAGGTACGTTTATTCATAGAATTATTTATTTACAAACTCTTATTACTCAATTATTATCACTCCATCCCCAACACTCTTTAACCAATATCCTTTCCCGGGATAGAGGGTCTCTATCTGATTATAGCTTTCCTGAAAACCATAAACTGTTCCGGAAATAATGAGGTTTTCTGGGTCAATAATATTTTCCAGGTGAGCAGTGGTAGAAATTCCGGTAACCAAATTCCATCCCTCAAATAATTGTATTTCGATTGAGTTAATTGATGTTCCTTCTATTTCAATGTTTATTCCCTCATCAAACATGAGCCAATATCCAGAACCGGAATTTAATGAAACAGCTGAATAATAGGTTCCATCATATCCAAATAATGTTTCTTCTACAGATTCCGGAAAAACTGTGTTTTGTGTAGGGTCAGAAATATTCAGGGGCAGCCCCACCAGATTCCATCCCCCA
>JASLRT010000066.1:0-40000 GCA_030743815.1 Candidatus Neomarinimicrobiota bacterium
CTGGTCGCCATTTTTCTCAGCTTTTTTGTACTGGGAACCATTGTGCTGGAATTTACCCGTGCTGTTCGTGTGCGGAGGGGTAAACGTGATGAAAGTATTCCCGTGGCACTGATTCGAATTATATCCAAAAATCGCACCAGGTACGGAGGCTACATTGTCCATATCGGTATTGTGTTTATGTTTATCGGTTTTGTGGGTAAGGCGTTCGACGTTGACCAAGAGTGGACGATGCAGAAAGGTGATGAAGTAAATATCGCCGGCTATGCTGTCACTTTGACGGATGTGAACCAGGAAGAGAGACCAAACCACTTCGCCTGGATTGCATCACTGAATGTGAGCAAGGATGGACAACATGTGACCGATCTTCATCCGGAGAAAAGAATCTATTTTCACACCAATCCGGATCCTAACCGTCGCCAGCCCCACAGTGAACTGGATCTTTATTCCACTTTCCGTGAGGATGTTTACGCTGTTCTTGGCAGCATCGATACCAATAATGATATCCTCTCCATCAAAATCATGGTAAACCGTCTGGTGAGGTGGGTCTGGATAGGAGGATACTTGTTGGTGTTAGGTTCTATTATCGCTTTCTGGCCCGCAAGATCGGGAAGGAAGTAGATGTATTCACATTTGATGATTATCCTGACGTTCTTACTCGTAACAGGTTTTATCATTCAGCCGCTTTTCTCCGACTCGCGCAAAAACCCATTTGCGGAAGGGAGACGTGAAGAGGCGCTTCAGTTGCACAAAAGGAATCTGTACCGCCAGATCAAAGAGGCTGAATTGGAGTTCGAAATGGGTAACCTTTCGGATGAAGATTTTTCCAGGACTCGCAGCCTGCTAAAGGAAGAGGCGTCCCGTGTTCTTGCGCAGATTGAGAGACTCGAGTCGGCGGCATAACCGTCTGGGTGATTAGACTGAAATATCCGGCACAGACCTTCAGTGATTAGAGAATAACTAATATGTTGACGGTTGAAAATCTGCAAAAGTCTTATCATTTGAGACCGGTACTTCAGGGGGTGACTTTCGATGTGCATCAGAGTGAGAGCGTCGGCATCTTCGGTAAGAATGGTGCCGGAAAAACGACACTGTTGCGGGTGGTGGCCCGCATCTCTTCCTGTGATGGTGGAGAAGTGTACCTTAACGGAAATTCTCTCCTGAAAGGGACTCCTTCTGCCCGCAGGGGACTACTCTATATCGGGCACAATCCGAATCTCTATCCCACCCTCACGGGCGAAGAGAATCTTCAGCTCCTGGCAAGGTTGTATGCTGCGCAGGTACCAAAAGAAAATATTCTCGAAGCTCTTGAACGGGTAGAGCTGCTCCATCAGAGATGGGATCCAATTCGCTACTACTCCCGGGGGATGCTACAGCGGTTGGGGCTGGCGAAAGCACTAACGATCCCGTGGCAGATTGTGCTGATGGATGAACCTACAGCCGGTCTCGATGAATCGGGCATGGTTCTGCTGGATGAACTGGTGAATCAGTGGCAGGCAGAGGAGAGGAGCATGTTGATTGTCTCCCATGAGCGTGAATGGTTGGAGCGGTTTTGTCCTCGTATCCTCATTCTTCGAGAAGGTCAGGTTGTTCAGAATAAACCGTTTGATTCTGATAAGGAGACGGCCGTCGCCGAAAGCTGAACCGTGTTTACCGCACTTCTGAGAAAAGACCTCACCATAGAGTTCCGCAGCAAAGAGATAATAATCTCTATGATAACTTTCGGTGTAGCGGTAATTCTGCTTTATGCCTTAGCGTTTCGTCAGTCGCCGGAGGCTATTGAGAGATTTTCCCCCGGCCTGCTGTGGATGGTGTTTCTATTCATAGCAGCCATGGGGGTTCACCGTGCCTTTTCTCTCGAAAAAGAATTTGACGCCTTCGGTATGCTTCTTTCGGCACCAGTGGATAGGAGCATCATCTTTCTGTCCAAGTGGGTCAGCGGATTCATCTTCATTCTGGTATCTCAATTGGTAGTCGTTCCGCTCTTTTTACTTTTTCTTCAAGTTTCGCCGCCTGCGAATCTGGCAGGCTGGATCGGAATTTTTATCCTGACCGATCTGGGCATCACCGCCCTGGGGAGTCTCGTTTCCGGCATAGTCATGCGCGTCCGCATGAGTGAGATCCTTCTGCCTCTGTTGCTGTTTCCTCTCATTACGCCTCTCCTTATTGCCGCTGTGAAGTCCACTGATGCACTCATGATCGGTCTTCAATTCACTTACTGGAAAATCTGGCCACAGATTATTGTGACATTCGTCATTGCATTTGGTGTGCTCGGATATATAATCTTCGATTTCGTGAGTGAGGAATGATGAAAACATTTCATTCAAGATTGAGTTCGAAGGTTCTTCTGGCGTTTATTGTTGCGTCGGCCGCTGTTTGTCTCTTTCTCGTATTAGAGAAGACAAGGATAGATCCCGATCAGCAGATGGCACAGAAAATATTCTATTATCATGTCCCTTCAGCGTGGGTCGGCGCTTTGGCTTATTTCCTGGTTATGGTAGGGGGGATCCAGTATCTACGGACAAAAGAAGACAGGTGGGACAGGTTCAGTCTTGCCGCCGCCGAGAACGGAACTTTCTTCGCCACGCTGGTTCTTATCACTGGTCCAATTTGGGCCACACCGATCTGGGGCACGCCGTGGAACTGGGAGCCGCGACTGACAACGACGCTTATCATCGTTCTAATATACGTGGGCTATTTCATGCTGAGACAATTTGGCGGTGCCCCCGAGAGAATCAGGCGCCTCTCAGCGGTACTCGGAATTGTCGCCTTTGTAGATGTACCAATTATCTATTATTCCGTCGATTTCTGGGCAACTGACGTTCAGTCCCACCCCCAGAGGGAAATGGGGGGTCAGCCTGGTGATGTTCTCGGTACTTTCTTCTTTTCACTAATTATCTTTACTGTCTTGTTTATCTATATGATGAGATTCAGAATTCATCTACTCGGTCTGGAAGCCAGACTAGTGGAGCAAAGCCGTGGCGTATAAATACTTCGGCTACTTTCTGGCGGTGTTGATTATCGTGGCCGGTAGCGTAATCAGTTGGATTCTGTGGATGCTGAGGCGTGAAAAGTCTATCATGAAAAAGTTTGGAGTTTTACTCGAAGGGGAAGAAGAAAATGGGTAAGAATATTGTTCACATTGTTGGCACGGGAACAATCGGTGAACCGCTCATCGGTCTCATGTCTGATTACCAAGCTGAACTGGGCATCGATGAAATAACCTTTCATAAGAATTCACCTCTGTTGCGGGAGCGGGCTAAGGTCAACGATCTCATGAGCAGGGGGGCAAAGCTTGCCGTAGATGGAGATAAAATTGAAAGTTTCAAAGAAATCGATATAAATCCTGACCTTGAATCAGAAGAGGCAATTAAAAAAGCAACCGTGGTCATCGACTGTACGCCGAAGGGGATTGGTCACCGCAATAAGCACAGGTATTACGATAGGTTTGTCAAAGAGGGCAAGGGCTTCCTGGCCCAGGGGAGTGAACATGGTTTCGGGATGAAATATGCACGCGGCATAAACGACGATGCGTTAAAGAAAAAGGGAGAAAACTTTATTCAGATCGTCTCGTGCAACACGCATAACATTGCAGCCATTACAAAGACACTTGCACTTAACCGTGGCGAAGACACACTCGAAGAGGGCCGGTTTGTCTGCATCCGACGATCATCTGATATCAGTCAGACGAGTGCATTTGTCCCGGCGCCGGAGGTGGGAAAGCACAGTGCTGAAAATTACGGCACGCACCACGCCAGAGATGCTGTTGAGCTGTTCCAGACAGTCGATTATTTACCCAACCTTTTCTCATCGGCAATGAGGATCAATTCTCAGTATATGCACGTAATCTGGTTCAATATACGCCTGAAAGAAAAAGTTACGCTGCAGGATGTGATTGACAGATTCGCCGCCGATCCACTCATCGCGCTGACCGAGAAGACGAGTGCCAGTACTGTTTTTTCATTTGGTAGAGACCACGGTCACTATGGCCGCATTCTCAATCAGACGGTCGTTGCGGTACCCACCCTTACGGTTCACAATCAGAACGAGGTGGTAGGATACTGTTTCACTCCTCAAGATGGTAATTCCCTTTTGAGCTCCATTTCTGCGACTGAATGTTTTCTTCACCCAAATAATTGGGAGAAGAAGATTAACGCACTTGCTCACCTTTTTTTCTCTGAAGTATAATTCGTAACTTAGCAAGGGATGAACCTTTTGTCTGCTGACGATACTAAAAAAAATATAACATGAAGGTTATTGAATATCTCAAGAAGGCCAACTCAACTTTGATAAGTTACGAGATTATTCCGCCACTAAGAGGAAGGAGCGCGGAACCGATATTCGAGCTGGTGGAACAACTGATGCCGTACGAACCTCCATTCATCGACCTTACCAGTAGAGCGGCTGAAATCTATTACGATGATCTGCCGGGCGGCACCGTTAAACGCCACATCCGCCGCAAACGCCCCGGGACCATCGGCCTAAGCGCTGCTATCAAGAATCGGTTTGACGTTGAGACAGTTCCGCACCTGCTCTGCCGGGGATTTACGCGCGAAGAGACAGAAGACGCTCTCATCGAACTGTTCTATCTCGGTATCGACAATGTGCTCGCCATCAGAGGAGATGAGACTAGGAAACAGCAATCCGGCACGAGCGGCAAGTCCTATAACAAGTTTACCACAGATCTGGTGAGACAGATCAAGGAGATGAATAGCGGAAAGTACGTCGAGGAAGACTTGGCGGACGCCTATGCTACAGATTTTTGTATCGGCGTCGGCGGCTATCCTGAAAAACACTTTGAAGCGCCTAATCTTGCCGCTGATCTCAGATACCTGAAGGAAAAGGTAGATGCCGGTGCGGACTATATTGTAACTCAAATGTGCTTTGATAACGACGCATTCTTCAATTTTGTCGAAAAGGCACGCGAGATGGGTATAACGGTGCCCATCATTCCGGGGCTGAAGATTCTGACCCGCAGATCGCATCTCACTTCCATACCGAGGAACTTTTTCGTGGATATACCGGAGAAGTTAGCGCAAACGGTTATGGAGCTGCCTGAGAAGGAGGCATATGATGCTGGCGTCGCCTGGGCGCTGCAGCAGTGCCAGGAACTGGTGGAAGCAAAAGTTCCGTGCATCCATTTCTACATCATGCAAGACGCTTCGGCCGTGACGGAGATAGTCTCTCAAATTAGGTAAGCGGAAACAGCCGCCGCCAGCGAGGCGTTCTTAGCGTCAATTTTTCTGTTTAAGACTGACAAAGCCAGTGTATATTTGGTTACTGTGACTAAAATAAGAACAGATATAAACGTTTTGTTTGACGATCGAGACCCGGGTTTTCTTCAGTACTCCTTCGATAAAAGTCTCACAACTGACAAACTGATTAAACAAGGATCGGCTGTCCTCGTCGCTGTTTCCGGCGGCGTCGATTCGGTTGTGTTGCTCCACCTCCTGTCGTGCACGGCGCCGGCTTTCGGACTGACTATCGGCGTGGCGCACTACAATCACGGTATGCGCGCAGAAGCCTCCGATGATGATGAGGCGTTTGTCAAGGAACTTGCGAACAGTTACGGATTGGACTGTTTTTCAGGCAGACTGCCTCGCAACGTTGCTCACGATGGAGAGAGCTGGGAAGCGTACGCACGTCGCCATCGCTATCACTTTCTTGAGAATGAGGCGTCTGCACAAGGATTCAGTTTTATCGCCACAGCGCATCACGCCAACGATCAGGCTGAAACGGTTCTGATGCGTATGATGGACGGCGCCGGTGTAAGAGGCATGGGCGGCATCCATCGGCGGAGAGGTCGCATCGTGCGACCGCTCCTCCCATTCACTAAAGAGCAAATTCTGACTTATGCCAGAGAACAGGAGCTCAGTTGGCGTGAGGATCAGTCCAACAGCGATACCCGCTTTCGCCGTAACAGGATTCGGCACGAAGTTTTACCGCCTATCCTGAAGTCAGATCCCGATTTCATCGAGACTGCATCCAGACTGGCAGATGAAATGAGGAGCCTCGAGAACCTGCTCCGGGCTGAAGTTGAAAACCTGAAGACAAGCCTTGTTTCAAAAGACGCTTTCGGGCGCATAAACATTCAAACATCGGCGATGGCGGCGCTGCCGATGGAAATTCAGAAGCGGTTGATTCACCAGATTGTGGAAGCTGACGCACCCGAATCACCTTGGCGGCATCATCAATGGCTTCGGCTCGAAGAGTTCCTCACCGGCAGTAAGACAGGTCAAGTGCTCTGTCTGCCCTGTGGTTGGCGAATGCTGCGCGACAGGGATCGGTTTATTCTCGCGCACGAGAACGGTGACAGAGGGGAGGCCTGCCGTTTTGCGGCTGAACGTGCCGTATCGGTCGTCTGTGGTGATTACAGGTTCCAGATGGATGTTACAGCGCCGCCGGCTCAATTCACAGCCGACAGGTCAAAGGAGTGTGTAGATTTCCGCTTTCTTGAGAACAGGACGCTAGAGCTTCGGATGTGGCAGCCGGGCGACCGTATGAAACCCCTCGGATTGAAAGGATTCAAGAAAGTGAGTGATCTGCTGATCGACAAGAAGATCGACAGGTTCCGCAAGGAGCAGCAGACAGTTCTGACGGTGGATGGGAAGCTGGCGTGGCTGTGTGGCGTACAGCTGGATGACAGGTTCAAAGTGACAAGCAGAACGGATAAAATGGCCCAGCTTACATGGGCGCATGTTTAACTAAATCAGGAACGAGTGTATGCGGGAACTTTTTACAGAACAGCAGATCGAGACAAAAGTCAAACAGCTTGCCGCTGAAATCTCCGCTGATTTTGAAGGTAAGGTACCTATTCTTATCGGTGTTCTTAACGGCAGTTTTATCTTCATGGCCGATCTCGTACGGGAACTCTCCATCGAATGTGAAGTTGATTTTATAAAGATTTCCAGCTATGAAGGTACAAGCTCCCAAGGAACCGTTCACTTACTCAAAGATATTTCAGCGGATATTACAGGAAGAGACGTCTTAATTGTGGAAGACATTGTAGATTCAGGTCTTACTATGAACTTCCTCATGTCCCGACTGAAGGGGGCTGGACCGACCTCGATCTCAGTGGCAACTTTACTTTTCAAAAAAGAGGTAGCGCAGTTAAATTTTAAGTTGGATTATGTCGGCTTTACAATCCCCAAGGATTACGTTGTAGGTTACGGCTTGGATTTTGATCAGAAGATGCGCAATCTTAAGGGTATCTATCGCCTTGACGGTCAGCAAGAATTAGAGGAGAACGGTTAGCAGATATGGCAAAAAAAGCGACAAAAGGAGACTCAAAGCGGGTGAAACAGAGTCCGACAAAGCAGTCACCAGAAAAAAACCAGCAGAACACTTTTCAGTGGAAACAGGCTGGTAAAACGTCCCTTATCTGGATTGTAATTCTCATCTCGGCAATCTTCCTCTCCAGCCTTTTCACGGGGAGGGGGAGAAAGGAGATGACCATCGACTACTTCCAGTATATGGAATACCTGAACTCGAACATGATCGCTGAGGCCATGATAATTGAGAAAGAGTTTCACGGAAGATTGACAGAAGAAATCGATCTGGTCGTCAATGATCAGGTGATCGGGAAAGTAGACAGGTTTGTTGTCACGTTACCCTATGTTAATGAATCGGTTCTCGCTGAATGGAATCGGAATAACCTCAAGTACAGTTTTCAAGAGAAGAAGATCGACTGGTTCAGCTACCTGCTGAGTATGGGGCCGTGGCTGTTACTGATCCTCATTTGGCTTTTCTTTATGCGCCGGATGCAGGGCGGTATGGGCGGCAAAGGTCTCTTCAGTTTCGGTCGGAGCCGGGCCAGACTGTGGGAGTCCGACAAGCCTCAGGTCACTTTCAAGAATGTGGCTGGATGTGTGGAAGCCAAAGAGGAGTTGACGGAAGTTATCGCTTTTCTCAAGAATCCAGAGAAGTATCAGAAGTTGGGTGGGAAAATTCCGCGGGGTGTCTTGCTACTGGGTCCGCCGGGGACAGGAAAAACACTTCTTGCCAGAGCGGTGGCAGGTGAAGCGGACGTTCCATTCTTTAGTCTCAGCGGCGCCGATTTTGTGGAGATGTTTGTCGGTGTTGGTGCTTCGCGGGTTAGGGATCTGTTTGAGCAAGGCAAGAAGCATGCCCCTGCCATTATTTTTATTGATGAAATTGATGCTGTGGGCAGACATCGCGGCGCCGGACTCGGCGGTGGTCACGATGAGCGGGAACAGACGCTGAATGCACTTCTGGTTGAAATGGATGGTTTTGAGCCTAACACGAACGTGATTCTGCTGGCAGCAACAAACAGGCCGGATGTCCTTGACAATGCGCTCTTGCGGCCCGGCAGGTTCGACAGGCGTGTCATCGTGGATGTGCCCGACCTTCGAGGGAGAGAGGGGATTCTTGAGGTACATACCAAAGAGATTCCCATGCACAAGAATGTGGACTTGAAAGTTGTGGCTAAAGGTACTCCCGGACTTGTCGGTGCGGACCTAGCGAATTTGGTCAATGAGGCGTCACTCCTGGCGGCACGGAATGGTAAATCCAAAGTCTCCATGGAAGATTTTGAAGAAGCCAAGGATAAAGTAATGATGGGCGTCGAACGGAAGAGCATGATCCTGAGTGACGAAGAGAAAGAGCTTACCTCATACCACGAATCGGGCCACGCCCTTATGGCAAAGCTTCTCCCTGATGCAGATCCCGTGCACAAGGTCACGATCATTCCGCGAGGCCGCGCACTCGGTCTTACCGCCCAGCTTCCTATAGATGAAAAACATAACTATTCTCAATCTTACATCAAGACGCGACTTCTTGTTCTTCTCGGGGGCCGTGCCGCTGAAAAACTTGTCTTCAATGAGCTTACCACAGGTGCCGGTAACGATATTGAAATTGCAACCGAACTCGCCCGCAAAATGGTTTGTGAATGGGGTATGAGTTCCGAACTTGGTCCTCTGACATACGGCAAAAAAGACGAAGAAATCTTCCTCGGGCGGGAGATTGCGACTCATCGCGACTACAGTGAAATGACCGCCCAAAAGATTGATAAAGAAGTGGCAAGGATTGTGTGGGAAGTTGAAAATGAAAGTCTCGCTCTTCTAAAGAAGAATCTGGATAAACTTCATAATCTGGCACGAGAACTGCTTAAGCATGAGACGATCGACGGCGCAGACATGAATAAGATTATGGCCGGCAAGAAGTTGAGGAAGAAGGCATCCGTCTCTGCGAATGGTAGAAAAAATGCCAAGAAGAAGCCGAGAGGGCCTCGAAAGTCTGCGGGGAAGACAGCATAATCATCCACGACTTTTTGGTCTTCTCTTGAGTTATCTTTATTTCCGCACGTCACTTTTTATCATTTCAATCACCAGGCTAAAGCGTCCAAACCGGATTCTTTCATGGATAAATAAGTTGGTATGAACAGTTTGCTGAATGATCTGTTAAATTTGAACAGGACGCTTATCGTAGGTGTGCTGAATGTTACGCCAGATTCCTTTTCGGATGGCGGTAACAACCTCGATCCGGCAATTGCCATTGAGCGTGCCCACGCAATGGTTGCAGAAGGTGCTGATATTATCGACGTAGGCGGGGAATCGACACGACCCGGCGCCGTCCCAATCACGCTGGCAGAGGAGATGCAAAGAGTTCTACCTGTGGTACAAGAGTTGACGGCATCATTAGATGTTCCGGTCTCGATAGATACTTACAAGAGTCAACTGGCGCGGGAAACACTTGAGATGGGTGCCGAGATAATAAACGATATTTCGGGCTTGCGCTTTGACTCGGACATGGCTGGTGTTGTGGCGTACTACGGAGCTTCAGTCATCATTATGCATATGAAAGGGACGCCCAGAGACATGCAAATCGATCCACACTATGATGATCTGATGGGCGATCTGGAGCAGTTTTTTGTTGCTCAGATCAATGTTGCCAGGACTGCGGGCATCCGTGATGATCAGATTGTTATCGATCCAGGCATCGGATTTGGCAAGACGGTTGCGGATAATTTCATAATTCTGAATTCACTGCAGCTTCTGGTTCAACTCGGTTTTCCCGTTATGGTGGGGCCGTCCAGAAAATCGTTTATCGGCAGCACACTGGATCTTGCCGTGGATGACAGGCTTGAAGGGACGGCGTCAGCTATCACGGCTGCAATCCTGAACGGCGCCAGAATAGTACGAGTGCACGATGTTAAGGAAATGAAGCGCGTGGCGAAGATGACCGATGCGATACGGCTGGAGGGGGCTGCGGCATGACACTCTTTGAACTCGGCTTCCTAACGGTGACACTTCTCGATCTAATCGATATTGTGCTGGTGGCGTGGCTTTTTGTCAAATTATATGGCTATTTTAAGGGGACCCGTGCCGGCCATATGCTGGTGGGACTTGTTATTATCCTGCTCAGTTCATTCATTTTTCGCGCCGTAGGCATGCGCGGAATGACATGGATTATCGATCAGGTGCAGACTGTCTGGGTGGTGGCGTTTGTTATCCTGTTTCAGCCGGAATTGAGACGCCTGCTGATTTATGTGGGACGGACCCGGTTTTTCAGGCGACTATTCAGGGTCGGAACGTCAGCAACTATCGACGCTGTTGTGGAGGCGTCCAAGCAGATAAAGCAGAGAGGCTGGGGCGCCTTGATTGTCCTCCAGAGAGACACAGGTCTGAAAGTTATCAAGGAAGCAGGTACGCCCCTGAAATCAGAGGTCAGTGCTCCTCTGCTTACATCACTGTTTAACCCATCGTCACCTTTACACGACGGTGCAGTCATTATCCAGAATGACGTGATTGAAGCTGCGCAGTGCATCTTACCTCTCACTGAAAGTGAGCTGATAGATCCTGATATGGGTACAAGACACAGGGCCGCACTGGGTATCAGCGAGGAGACAGATGTTATCGCTGTTGTCGTTTCGGAGGAGAAGAGAAGAATCTCGGTGGCGCTGAACGGTATGTTCCATCTCAATCTCGACGAATTCGCCCTCAGAAGGTTTCTGAATGAGAACCTTTTTGTCGGCTCGGGCGAGTAGTACTCCTCTCTTTGAGATTGGCACCACTCATGTTTAACTTTTGACTTAATACCCGCGGAATGATGGACACTTCTGAACTACAGGAAAAATTTCGGCTGCTGGATGAGCACTATCAGCATCTTCGGGGGTATCTTTGACATTCCAAGCCTGGAATCCACTTTAGAGAAACTCAAGTCGAAGACGATGCAGGACAATTTCTGGGCTACCGCTTCTTCGGCTCAATCCACGCTTAAAAGAATTTCAGTCATTGAAAAGGAGTTGACTCTCTGGAGCGATGCCCAGACGAAGCGTGACGATCTCGAAGTTCTGCTCGACTTCTTAATGGAAGATGTGTCTATGAAGAGTGAGGCTGAGAGCGAGCTTGTTTCTTTAGAGACTATGGTCGATGATCTTGAGCTCAAACTGACTCTTAGCGGCAGCGATGATGCAAAAGATGCTATCCTAACGATTCATCCGGGAGCAGGCGGTACGGAATCACAGGATTGGGCCGACATGCTCTACAGGATGTATGTCCGCTGGATAGAGCGGCAAGGATTTAAATACGATGTGATTGATTATCAGCCGGGGGACGAGGCCGGTATAAAAGATGTTACTATCGAGGTGAAAGGTGAATATGCACACGGTCTCTTAAAAGCGGAAGTTGGTGTCCATCGCCTCGTCAGGATATCCCCTTTTGACGCTTCCAGCCGCAGACACACATCGTTTGCTTCTATCTTTATCTATCCTTTACTGGATGAAGAGATTGAAATTGATATCAAGACAGAAGATTTGCGAATTGACACCTACAGGGCCAGCGGGGCCGGCGGACAACATGTGAATAAGACGGATTCGGCGGTTCGTATTACTCATATTCCGACAAATATCGTTGCGCAGTGCCAGAACGAGCGATCTCAACATAAGAATAAGGCCAACGCTATGAAAATCCTGAAGGCGAGGCTGTACCAGAGGAAGCTCGAAGAACAGGCTGAGTCGATCAAGGAATTGGAGGATCAGAAGAAGGACATCGGCTGGGGCAGTCAGATCCGATCCTATGTTTTTCATCCTTACATGATGGTTAAAGATCACCGGACAAAGCTGGAAATTGGTGATGCTAAGCGCGTTATGGATGGTGATCTCAACAAACTGATCAGAACGTTTCTGCTTCAGCAGGCAAGCGAAAAGCAGAATCACGCTAAAGAGGTAAACTAAGGTTTGTATGCCAGATGACAGAAGATAAACAGCAAAGTCTTAAGCAGATTATCGAAGCCCGGACAGAGAAGCTTAAACGGCTTGAGGAGTTGGGGATCACTCCCTATCCGTATTCTTATCATGTATCTCATGTGACAGAAGAGATCTTGAGCGGCTACGACAAATTATCGGGCAAGACAGTGAGTATTGCCGGCAGGATCATCTCGATACGGCGGATGGGCAAAGCATCCTTCTGTCACGTCCAGGATAGTTTGGGTAAGATGCAGGCTTATATCAAACAGGATATTGTAGGTCAAAAAGCGTACGAACTGTTCAAACTTCTGGACCTTGGTGATATTGTCGGTATCAGCGGAGAGGTGTTCAGGACGAAAAGTGGTGAAATCTCAGTCTCATGCGCAGAACTGACTCTTCTGGCCAAGAGTCTCAGGCCTCTGCCGGGAGCTAAGGAAAAGGAGGGCTCCACTTTTCACGCCTTTGCGGACAAGGAGCAGCGATACCGTAACAGGTATCTCGATCTGATTGTCAATCCCGAAGTTAGAGGTACTTTCATTAAGCGGGCGAAAATCATTACGGCTCTCCGCAGTTTTCTGGATGGTGAAGGATTTGTAGAGGTGGAAACTCCTGTATTGCAGCCGCTTTACGGCGGCGCTTCTGCCCGGCCATTCAAGACGCGACACAACACCCTTGATCAGGAGTTGTATCTGAGAATCGCCGATGAACTTTACCTGAAGCGGCTGATTATCGGCGGCTACGACGGCGTCTATGAACTATCGAAAGTATTCCGGAACGAAGGGATGGACAGGAATCACAATCCGGAATTCACCATGCTCGAGTTCTATAAAGCGTACGTGGACTATCTGTTTCTGATGGATTTCACCGAGAATCTCATTAGAGTTGCCGCCAAGTCAATCGGAGTCAAGATAGTTGCTGTTGGTGAATCTGAGGTTGATCTGACTAAGCCGTTCAGCAGGAAATCGTATATGGATCTCCTGGCTGGAGCGGTGGGTGAGGATCTGACAGATGCCGATGAAAAGCACCTTAAGAGTTTGTGTCGTGAAAAGGGCATTGAACTTGAGTCGGACGCTCATTTGGGACGGATGTATGAAGTGCTGATGAGAGAGTTGGTGGAACCTGAGCTTATCGCCCCTACCTTTGTTATCGATTATCCGAAAGCGATCTCGCCTCTTGCCAAGATCAGGAGGGACGGTAATTCCGCCGTTGTGGAGCGGTTTGAGCTTTTCATCAACGGAGCCGAATTTGCCAACGCTTTTTCGGAGTTAAACGATCCCATAGATCAGCGGCAGCGCTTGGAAGCTCAGGCTGATCTTCGTGAGAAGGGTGACGAAGAGGCACAGACACTGGACGAAGACTTTTTGCGGGCTGTGGAATCGGGAATGCCGCCTACCGGTGGTGTGGGGATTGGAATCGATAGACTGGTGATGTTCCTTACCGGACAGAAGACCATCAAAGATGTGATTTTGTTCCCCGCCATGCGACCAGTGGCCGATGAGTAGTGATGTCGCTTCTCGCTTTCATTGCCCGGCGGCATCTGAGGTCCAAGCACTCCTTTAGTTTTATTTCCCTTATTAGTTATCTGGCCGTTAGTGGTCTCGCCATCGGTGTCGCTGTCCTCATCCTGACAATGGGAATTCTCACCGGATTCGAAAATGAAGTCCAGAAAAAGATTATCAGTTTTGACGGTCATATCCGGATCAGGGGATTTCTTGATAACGCCATCCCGCATGAGAGTGTTCAACGTGAATCCGTGCTGGCGTCCATCTCGGGCATTTTAGCTCGGGCGCCCTATATCCACCGTCCGGCCATGATCAGGAGCGGCGATGAAACAGAGAGCGTCTTTGTCGAAGGGATATCGCTTGACGCCGCTAAAGAAGTGTTCGGTACACCGGAAATGATGACAGCCGGCAACTTCAGTTTTGGCACCGGCGCGGCAGAGGGGAGGGGTATCGTGCTGGGAGAGGTGCTGGCAAGGAAGCTCGGCATCGTACCCGGTTCTCAAGTGGTACTAGTAAGTCTGGAGTCAATCGGTCTGGCGGGAAAGCCGCCGCGGCTGGGACAGTATCATGTAGCCGGTATCTACAAGACAGGGCTGAAGGAGTACGACGAATCGATTCTCTATATGGACTTAACCGGCGCTCAGGAACTGTTTGATCTGCACGATCTAATCTCTGGTGAAATCGTTATTCTTGAAGATACTGAGACGGCGCAAGCAGCGGCGGATGCCATGGAAGACGGTCTCAGTTATCCGTACACCGTGGCTACCTGGAAAGAACGTCACTATACCCTCTTCTCCTGGCTGTCAGTCCAGAAGTTCCCCATTACCATCATTTTTGCGCTTATCGCACTGATTGCTATCGTTAACATCACGTCGTCGCTTACCATGATCGTTATGGAAAAATCGAGGGATGTGGGTGTTCTAAGGGCCATGGGATTCTCGCGCAATGACATTTCCCGGCTTTTCCTTATGGAAGGCGGGATTATCGGTATCACGGGCGTTGCATCCGGTATTCTTATCGCTTTAATCCTCGGATATTTTCAGTTACAGTTCGGTTTACTGAAGATATCTGAAGATGTCTATTTCATGAGGGAACTTCCTCTGGCGTTCGTTCCGCATCAGGTGGCCTTGATTGCCGTAACGGGTTTAATCCTTGCACTTGGAGCGTCAATTTATCCGGCCTGGAAGAGTGCGGGTATTCTGCCTGCTAAGGCCGTGAGGTACGAATGAACGGTTTCGATTTGTGGCTTGCGCGCAAGCTGCTCCTTTCAAGAAAAAGTGTGGGGTATATTTCTTGGAGCGGTGTTATCTCCATCGCCGGAGTCGCTGTCGGCTGTTTTGCGTTGCTGGTTTCCGTCGCCGTGCTCAACGGCTTTGAAGATGAGATACAGCAGAGGGTTATAGGATTCGAATCCGATCTGAGGATAAGCGGAAGCTCCTTTAGTGATGAGTATAAAGGTGAACTGGAGTCGATTCTATCGCGCATAGATGGTGTTGAATCTGTCTGTTTCTACTTGGAAAAAAAAGGCATCATCATGTCAGACGAAGAGCGCGTGATTGTCAGGATCAAAGCCGTTGAACCGGACAGGTTCTCTGAAATCTATACCATCAACGGCAGTAGTTCTTTTTTCATGGCAGCAGGTGAGCCGGCAGTTCATATGGGAAGAGGTGTGGCTGACAGGCTGGGTGTCCATAAAGGAGACTCGGTTACTCTTGTGAGTCCGCTGCAGAACCAGATTTATCTGGGATTTCCAGCCCTGGCAAAAGTAACGGTAGGCTCCGTATTCGAAACGAAGGTACTCAACTTTGACCAGGAGTTTTGTTTTGTTCCACTTGAAATTGGGCGTGGCGTTTTTGGCAAGTCAGGGAGTTACCACGGTGTCGATATCCGATTGTCGTCCACCGCTTCCCCGGAAAGGGTGAAGAACAGGATTGCGCCACTTCTTCCCGGCAGTCTTGAAGTTTCAACTTGGGCAGATTTGCATCAGGTGTTGTTTTCCGCCATGAAAATGGAAAAACTCGGCAGTATCATTGTGCTGAGTCTCATCGTCGTTGTGGCTTCATTTAATATTGTATCTACCTTGATTATGCTGGTGATGGAAAAAATAAAAGAGATCGGAATTCTGAGGGCTATGGGAATTACACGCAGGAGAACAGGGAGGATCATCGGTCTGCAAGGAGCTTTTATCGGTGCCTCTGGACTTGTTCTCGGTTTAGGTTCCGGCCTGTCATTCATTCTGGTGCAAGAGAAGTGGGGTTTGATCAGGCTACCCGAGGCTATCTATTTTGTGGAGTCGTTGCCGGTGAAAATGCCGCCGGGGGACATCCTTCTGGTTGTCATTGTCGGTCTGTTCCTCATCGGATTGGCACTTTTTTACCCGGCAAGAGTAGCTGGGAAGCTGCTTCCACGGGAGGCCATCCAGTTCGAGAAATGATACTGAGAGCTGAATATCTGGCCAAGAGTTATACCACATCTACTGGACCTCTTCAGGTTCTCAACAATATTGACCTCACCATGGACATGGGGGAACTTGTCGCCATTATGGGACCGTCCGGCTGTGGCAAGTCCACTCTACTGAACATTCTGGGTACTCTTGATAAGCCGGATGCCGGGGAATTACATATAGATGGGACAAGTGTCTTTGTCCTGACGGATGCTCAACTATCGGAATTGCGCAGCAAGACCATAGGATTTGTATTTCAATTTCACCATCTGTTACCGGAGTTCACGGTGTTTGAAAACTTGATAATTCCTCAGATGATCGCCGGTTGTGAACAGAAAGCTTCGCAGGAGAGGGCCGCCGAGCTGCTCAGTAAGGTGGGACTGGAGAATCGCGGGCACCACCGTCCCAATTCTATTTCTGGCGGTGAGAGGCAGCGGGTGGCAGTGTTGCGCGCTCTAGCCAATAGACCAAAACTCGTTCTGGCGGATGAACCCACAGGGAATCTTGATTCCGAGAACAGCAGAATCCTCATGGATATGATTCAGGAACTGGTGCGCGATGAAGCGAGATCGTTCCTGATTGTAACGCACAGCGAAATCACAGCTGCGAATTGTGACCGAAAGTTTCTGCTGACTTCCGGTGAATTAGAGGAAATACCACAAAAGTAAGTTGTGTTAGCATCCCAATGACGGTAAATTTCAATTAAGAATCCAAGCAGATGAAAGAGAATTTTTCCAGACGCGTCCAGACGATTATGAAATATGCCAAGGAGGAGGCGATCCAGCTCGGGCACAGTTACGTCGGATCGGAGCATCTGCTCCTCGGCCTCATCCGCGAAGGTTCAGGCAGGGCTGTCCAGATACTGGAAGAATTAGGCGCCGATCTCGAGGAGATGCGCGTTATGATCGAGGATATGATGAAGCCGTCCGGCGGGACAATGACACTTGGTCACCTTCCCCTTACACGGAGAGCTGAGCGGATACTCAGGAATACTTTTACTGAAGCTTCCAATCTCCATGCCGCTGTGGCTAATGACTATCATCTCCTGCTTGCGATTCTCAAAGAGAATGAGGGCGTTGCCTACGAAGTGCTGATAGCGTTCGAGATAGATTACAGTGCCATCCTTGAACAGCTCAAGGAGGAGGCTCCCAGCCGCCCTGCGACTTCATCACCGCCGGCATCGAAGAAGAAATCGAAGACACCTGCCCTCGATCATTTCAGTCGTGATATCACCGAGCTTGCTCGCGAAAACAGTCTTGACCCAGTCATCGGTCGCGCGGATGAGATTGAGCGTGTTGCGCAAGTGCTGTGCCGGCGCAAGAAAAACAATCCGGTCTTGATTGGTGAGCCGGGAGTTGGCAAGACGGCTATCGCCGAAGGGCTGGCGCAAAGAATTGTTGACCGTGACGTCCCGCGACTCTTGCACGGTAAGCGGATTGTCGCCATCGATCTTGCGGGGATAGTGGCCGGTACAAAATATCGCGGTCAGTTCGAAGAGAGAATGAAGGCCATCATGGCTGAACTGGAAGCTTCTGAAAGTATAATCCTCTTCATCGATGAGTTACATACTCTTGTTGGTGCGGGAAGTGCTTCGGGCTCTCTTGACGCCTCCAACATGTTTAAGCCGGCTCTCTCACGGGGAGAGATTCATTGTGTTGGCGCCACCACGTTGGATGAGTATCGCAAATATATTGAAAAAGATGGCGCGCTGGAACGAAGATTCCAGAAGATTATGGTTTCACCTCCGACAATTGAAGAGTCTATCCACATTCTTAAAGGATTGCAGGACAGGTATGAAAGACATCACAGTGTCAAATACGATGAGGAAGCGATAAACGCCTGTGTTCAACTGAGTCATCGGTATGTGACTGACAGGTATCTTCCGGACAAGGCCATTGACGTCATGGATGAAGCTGGTGCTCGTTTGCACATGCTTAACTTGAATGTGCCTGATGAGATTGTTGAATTGGAGTTGGAAATCGAGAAAATTCGAGCTGAAAAGGATGCTGTTGTTCTCAGTCAACAATTTGAGAAAGCGGCCAGTCTGCGTGATAGTGAACGGACACTTGTGAAGTCATTGGAGAAGGCGCAGAAATCGTGGACGAAAGAAGAGAAGAAAAACGCTCCTGTAGTAGGTGAAGAAGATATCGCAGATGTGGTATCCATGATGACTGGAATTCCTATCTCTCAGGTAGCGGCAACCGAGTCACAGAAGCTTCTCAAGATGGGGCAGACTCTGGAGGATGATATTATCGGTCAGGGGGAGGCGATTGGGGTGTTGACCAAATCGATCCAGAGAGCGAGAGCAGGACTGAAGGATCCCAAACGGCCTATCGGTGCCTTCCTGTTCCTCGGACCGACAGGCGTTGGAAAAACAGAGATGGCAAAGGTGCTGGCAAAATACCTTTTCGTCCATGATGAATCACTCTTGAAGATCGATATGTCAGAATATATGGAACGGTTCGCTGTCTCACGCCTCATTGGTGCTCCTCCCGGATATGTGGGATTTGAAGAGGGGGGTGAATTGACAGAACGGGTCAGAAGAAATCCTTATTCCGTTGTGTTGTTCGATGAGATCGAAAAAGCCCATCACGATGTTTTCGGCATTCTGTTACAGCTTCTTGATGAAGGTATTCTGACAGACAGTATGGGGAGAAAGGTTGATTTCAGGAATACCATCATCATTATGACTTCAAATATAGGCACTAAAGGATTCGGCAAGGTCGGGACGTACGGTTTCGGCGAAACTTCGGCTACCACTGATTACGAAGCGATGAAAATGAGAGTGCTGGAAGAAGTGAAAGACATATTCAATCCGGAATTCATCAACAGGATCGACGAGACTATCGTTTTCCGGCCGCTCTCGAGAGAGAGTGTCCACAAGATTATTGAAATCCAGCTGAGAGACTTACGGGTAAACCTGGCCGCCAAGAAGATGAAAATGACCTTGTCGGCTAAGGCAAAGGATCTTCTCCTTGAGCGCGGATTCAGTAACGAATTCGGTGCCAGACCAATGCGCAGGGAAATTCAGGCATCGTTGGAAGGCCCGCTCTCAGAAAAGATTTTGAAGGGTCAATTTTCGGAAGGCGATCGCGTTAAAATTGATGTCAGGGGGAAGTCATTTGCTTTCAGAAAGATGACTTCTTCAGGCCGCAAGAAATCATCCCGCTCCCGCAAGTCGTCAACTTCGAAGCAAACCACGAAGTCTGACAACAAGTCCTAAAAATAGCCCAGAAGTACATGTTGTGCGTCATATGTGCGTGATATTGCATATGGCACGACTCTTGCTAATAATAAGGGTAAAACGGAAGATTTGACTGTTTCCCTGATAATTATGAGTAAAGTAAGGAGGATTCAATTCCATGTCTAGAATTATCGGTATTGACTTAGGTACTACAAACTCGTGTGTTGCTGTTATGGAAGGTGGTGAGCCGAAGGTGATAACCAATCCCGAAGGGGGGAGGACAACACCTTCGGTCGTTGCCATGACGAAGGATGGTGATCGACTGGTCGGTCAGCCGGCGAAGCGTCAGGCCGTCACCAATCCTAGCAACACTATCTACTCAATCAAGCGATTCATGGGACGTGAATATGACGAAGTAGGTACAGAGATGGGTGAAGTTCCCTTCGAGGTGAAGAAGGGAAATAAGGGTCAGGTGGAAGTGGTTGCTGACGGTAAGACTTATGCCCCGCCTGAGATCAGTGCCATGATTTTGCAGAAGCTTCGCCAGACGGCCGAGGAATATCTCGGCGAAAAGGTAAAGGAGGCCGTTATCACGGTACCGGCATATTTTAACGATTCCCAGCGCCAGGCCACTAAAGACGCCGGCAAGATCGCAGGACTGGAGGTTCGACGCATTATCAATGAACCGACGGCGGCCGCCCTCGCCTACGGAATGGATAAGCAAAAGGATCAGAAGGTTGCCGTATTCGATCTTGGGGGAGGAACATTTGATATTTCCATCCTCGACATCATGGAGATCGATGGCGAAAAATCAATAGAAGTAAACGCCTCCAACGGCGACGGGCACCTGGGTGGTGACGATTTCGATCAGCGTGTCATAGATTGGCTGGCTGATGAATTCAAGAAGGCTGAAGGCATCGATCTTCGCGAGGACCCCATGGCTTTGCAGAGACTGAAGGATGCGGCAGAAGAAGCTAAGAAGGAGCTGTCGAGTTCAAAGCAGACAGATGTCAATCTTCCCTTTATCACGGCAGACGCCACCGGCCCAAAGCACCTCAACATATCACTAACCAGAGCCAAGTTTGAAGAACTGGTAGATGATCTCATCGAAAGGACGAAAGGTCCCTGTCAGCAGGCTTTGAAAGATGCCAGTCTGAAAGCCAGCGATATAGATGAAGTGGTCTTGGTAGGTGGCTCGATACGTATCCCGAAGGTTCAGGAGGTCGTAAAAAGTATTTTTGGTAAAGACCCCAGTAAGGGTGTAAATCCAGACGAAGTAGTGGCAATGGGTGCTGGCATACAGGGCGGTATTCTTGGCGGTGATGTGGAGGACGTCCTGCTGCTGGATGTGACACCACTTTCCCTCGGTATCGAAACTCTCGGTGGAGTATTTACAAGACTGATCGAAAGGAATACAACCATCCCCACTAAGAAGAGCCAGATCTTTTCCACGGCGGCTGACAACCAGCCATCCGTTGAGATTCATGTTCTTCAGGGGGAGCGTGAGATGGCCGTCTACAACAAAACCATCGGAAAGTTTCACCTTGACGGAATACCCCCGGCCCCGCGGGGCATACCGCAGATCGAAGTTACATTCGATATCGATGCAAACGGGATTCTGAATGTGAACGCCAAGGATAAAGCCACTAGCAAGGAACAGAGTATCCGTATTGAAGCGTCCAGCGGTCTCAGTTCTGAAGAAGTGGAGAAAATGGTGGATGACGCTAAGGTACACGAAGGTGAGGACAAGAAGAAGCGTGAAGAGATCGACCTTAAGAATCAGGCTGATCAACTTGTCTATCAGACGGAGAAGAACCTCAAGGAATTCGATGAGAAGTTAGACGACGATGACAAGAAGAAGTTGACGGATTCTATGGAAGCGCTGAAGTCAGCCAGCGCCGGCGGCAATCACGATGATATTAAGAAAGCCATGGATGAACTGAATTCGGTATGGAATACAATTGCCAGTAAGATGTATGCCAGCGAGAAGCAAGAGGGTCCAGCTGAGGCACCACAGCCGGAAGCTGAGCAAAAGGGCGCCGAAGACGGGGAGATCGAGGATGCCGATTTCGAGGTAGTTGACTGATTTTAGTGATCTCAATCACGTAAAGGCGGAATCTGCAGATTCCGCCTTTTTTGTTTCTGGAACTTCGTTAAGTTAAATTTGTACTTTAAGTGATGAAAATATCCAGAAAACTCAAGGCAGTCTTGATTCTGTCTCTGGTCGTTATTCTCCTAGTTGGAGTGACGCTGTTCGTTCTGCTTAAGCCGGGACAGTGGACGGACGAGATAGTTACTTATCTCAATGAAAATATTCTGGTAGAAAACGGTTGGAGAATTTCGATCGAAAAGATCGAAGGTCAGCTGACATCAGATATTGATATCCACAATCTGTACCTCAGAAAGATAGATGGGTCGGCCGTGTTTTATACCGAGTACGCCAAAGTCAATTTTGACTTGTCTCAGATTTTGGTGGGCAAGTGGGCAATCTCACGAGTAAGATCAGATAATGCTCTTCTCACCATCGATCAAACCGTTCCCGCGGAGATTACAGAACTGAACTTTGTAACTGATCTGACGCGGAAAGGATTTCGCATACGGGAACTGAGCCTCGGTCGCTCAGCACTGATAGTTAGGGAAGACGAGGATGAATCACTCTATGATCTTAGTTTCGATGGGCGTATCGATACGCGTTCGGGGAAGCTGGTCATAAACCCGGCAAAGTTCCGTTTTGCCGATCTTAAGGGAGCAAACAGTCTCTGGTTAGCCGGAGGTGAATTTGCTTTATCAGCAACCGGCCTAGTCGCAAAAGAGGTGACAGGTAATCTCAATCAATTACCCTTTGAATTCAGTTCTGATATCGGATTCTATCCCGACACCAAGATACTTCTGGATGCAACTGTGCACAATATCATCACCGGTGATTACGTTAACCAGGATGTGTTAACTGTTCTAAATGCTGATACAGTGAACCTCCAGTTCCAGTTAGAGACTGACTTGGTTAACGGCGTCGTTGACGGTTTGGTTTACAATTCGAGAACATATGACATTGTCAGTGAAGTTGATCTTGATGTGACACGGAAGGAAGATACGATCCTTCTGAACCGGTCCGCCGTACGAATCGGCACCTCCGAGGTGACGGGAGAGGGTAACCTGACGGACAATAAGGCGTTCCTGTTAAACATCTCTATTGACAAACTGGACTTGGCATCACTTAATCTCTTGCCCGAATCCACCCACATTACAGGCATGGCCACTCTCGAAGGCTCCTTTGACGATAACTCTCGTCTCGAAAGAGTAGCCGCCAGACTACGGCTCCAGAATGACAAGCGCGGTGATGAACGGTTTGTCAGAATAAGCGGTGGCGTCACTTATGCGGCGGGAATCATCGAAATTACTGATTCGCTTACCGTTGATCTGGGATACGGTGTAATGTCAGCAGATGGTAAAATGAATCTCGAGGATGAAAGGATCGACGTGATACTTACTACCAAGGACGCTAATCTTCAGTCCCTGGCCTATGTGTTCGGCTGGCCCGATTCTCTTGCCGGTCAACTCAAAGGATCCGTCGATTTGACTGGATATCTCAGAGACCCGTCGGTTAAAGGTATTCTCACATTCAGTGACGGTGTTTTTGGCACCTCGATGGTTTCATCTCTGAGTGCATCATTCTTCATCAACTCGCTGATCGAGAACCGTCAAGGTTCTCTCCGTGCCGTGGCAAAAGACGGCAAGACGCTGGGCTATCTGGTTGACGAAGGGACCGTTGACCTCTATTTCCGGGGTGATACAGTTATGATTGCCAGCGTTCGACTCGATGGAGAAAATAATTATCTACAAGCGTCAGGGAAAATCGTCGGTTCCAGTTCTATTATCATTGACCAATTGCAGGCTTCCCTGAGAGATCAGTATCTCAGCACCGCCGAGAAGGTCGTAATTCGTCAGCAGGATGACGGTTTTGTTGTGGAACCGGCAACGATCCGCATCAATGACGGTTCTGTTCAAGGTTCTCTCTTGCTGAAAGACGGCACGGTCCAAACGGGAAAAATGCGTGTTGTGAATCTTAATCTTGATGCTCTAGAAAGATTGCTGCAGACAGACTTTCTCATAACGGGATCCACCTTTGCTCAACTCGACATGATGAATGTAGATGGGGATCTCGTAGTGGATGGAACGCTCGATATCAAAGACGGACAGTGGAACGAAATACCGTTCAGCGATCTTATTCTCACCGGCGACCTTAGAAATGACCAGGTTTCCATCAGAGAAATGAGGATGCTCGGGGTTGACGGGATGACTATGGAGTTGTCAGGTTACTTAGGTAGCGTTTTGGGGGAAGATGGGCGTCTGGAAATTGATCCCGAGGGTGATATTGAATTTTCCAGTGCATTCAAGAATCTAGATCTGGTGTTGCTTGCCGATTATTTACCGCAGTGGTGGAATCTCAGGGGGACAGCGACCGGTAGTCTCGCCATGTCCGGCAAGGCGATGGATTCTGAAATGATCTTCCAACTCACCATTATTGAGCCACAATTAGATAGAATTCATGCACAGAAGATTTCCGCTTCTGGCAGATACATGGATCATCGACTCTTTTTCGAGGATATGGAGGGTTTCACAGCTACTGGACACTATACAGGAGAGGGATACATTCCAGCGGAGTTTGATCTCATTGCTGAGGATGAGGATCGTTTTATGGCAACCGAACCTATATCAATTTCTTTTCGGGCTGAAACTTCAAACCTCGATTTCCTGACGCCATATTTTGCTGATGTCGATTCCATCAAGGGTGATTTTTCGATTGATCTTTCAATTAATGGGACGCCGGTGAATCCCGTCAGGAACGGCAGGATAAGCGTTGAAAACGGTATTATCTACCCTCTCTACCTGGATGTCCCTATCAGCCAGATGAGCGGCAGCGCAATCCTTAAAGACAACAAATTCATGATAGAGGAAGTGACGGCTGCCAGCCACATGCCTGCCAACGTTGACTGGGCAAAGGATCTCAGATCCGGTCTGTCAAGAATTTCGGGAGGAATCTTTTTCGCAAAAGAGGGCACTTCCTTCTCTAAGAATATCCAGATCAAGGGAAGCATGGATATGGAACAGTTCTTCAGCCCGAATCTTGCCTTCTTGATCTCTGGAGAAGATGTATATGTAAGAACCTTGCTGGGGGAAATTGAAGGAATTGCTGACGTAGATTTATCGGTCACTGGTCAGGATACTCTCAGTATCGTTGGCGATATCATCCCAAGTGAAGCCGTGCTGAGGATGGAGTTTACTGATGAGGGTGACTTCGAAGATGCGAAAGAGGCCGGCGCCATGGTCACTCATTATGATCTGCACTTTCCGATCGCGGGGAACCTTTTCATTCGCAACAGTCAGATCGATGCTGAGCTGGAAGGGGATATGACCATCACGAGGCTTGGCAATGAGCCGTACCGCTATGCAGGTGAATTGACTGTCGCCGCAGGGAAATTTTACTACGGCACTGATAACTTTGATATTCAGGAAGGGTATCTCAGTTTTGATCCCACTGAATTCAATCCCAGGATGGATATCAGAGCAACCACCACCATTTCAGACGTTGATATCCTTGTCTCCCTCACAGGAGAATTTGATGATCCAACCCTGATCATAGAAGATAGCGAACAGTTCTTTAGTCAGGGAGACCTGCTGCAGATGCTCACTATTCAGCGAAGATTTGAAGATGAAGATTTTTCCACCGAAAGCATAAGTGAACAGTCTGTCTACATCTTCGGCAAGTACCTGAAGAATGAACTGGAAAGAAGCCTGGTACGGTCTACGCCTGTACTCGATGAACTTGAAATAGAAGGATCTGAAACTATCCTTAATCCATCGGATGACAGCGATCTAGCAGTAAAGGTGGGGACACGCCTATCATCTAATCTTTATCTGAGCTACAAACAGAATTTCTCGCTCACGCAACCTAATCAGGTTGGTGTTGAGTATCGTCTCAACAGAAATGTTTCACTCGTTGTCACTTATGACGAAGACGGTCAGGTACATCTGAAGTATCGTCGCAAATACCAGTTCTGATTTGACTCCTTATAGAGTTTTCTTTGCCTGCCTGCTCATTGGTCTGTTCTTTATCGGATCTCTTGAGGGTCAGATCAATACTGTTAGATATGCAGTCAACAGTATCGAGTTTGAGGGGAACAGTTTGATCTCCTCACGGCGACTGAGAAAAGTGATCAAACTCCAGGAACCGGATCTTTTATCCTCCGCGGAGTTCAACCAGCGCTCGTTAAAACTCGACGCTCTCAAAGTTCGAAATTTTTATCAGTCCCAAGGCTACCTGGCTGCGTCTGTGGAAGAATCTTTTGAGATAAGCCCTGATAATAAGGTTAACATTCTTTTCACAGTCAATGAGGGCACAAGGTCGTTCCTCAGGCATGTCACGGTTGAGGGGAATGAAGCCCTCTCTGAAGAGAGGATTTCCAGAGTTCTAAGACTCAGGATTGGTCGTCCGTTTAATCCCATCGGCTTAAGGCAGGGCATTCCCGATCTGGAAAGAGAATATGGCAAGCTCGGCAAACTCTACTTCACTATCGATCCATCATACGTCCCCGGTAGAGATGTCGATTTGCGGCTTACCATTTATGAGGGGCCGCCGGTACGGATTGATAATTTTATTATTAAGGGACTTGAAAAGATGGACTCAACTTTTGTAATGCGGGAATTTGAGTTGAAAAGCGGTGACATTTTTAATCAGGAGCTGGTGGAACTGTCGGAACGTAGAATTTTTGAAACTGGTCTCTTCTCTATGGTGGATATGATACCCGCAAAAAGTACCAAGGGACCGGAATGGGTCAATGTGGTAGCGGAGGTGAGAGAGTTCAACATGAAGGAATTGCTGTGGGAACCGGGCATTTCACGGATTCGATCGGCCAGTGAAGGTGGTGAGCCGATCTCGGGTGTTGAAGGATCGATGCAGTGGCTGGATAGAAGTCTTTTGGGTTCAGGCACACGCTTTGGTATGAAAGCTTCAGTTCAGCTACCTCTAGAAGCGCTTCAGAATCCTTTTGGTGTTGCCATCTTCAGGTCTGATTTACGCCTGACAAGCCAGTGGTTACGGTACTGGCGCGCGCCCAACACTCTCCGTCTTTTCGCAGAACGGGTGCCTGAACTATTATTGGCGGATAAGCCGCTTCTGCGATACGGTTTGGAGTGGCAGGGAATGCACAGGTTTGCTGAAGAATCTATTCTGAGCGGTGGGTTGAGATGGAGTGAGATCGTTACGGAAGATTTGGCAAAAAGGCAAAGCCAGCAGGAGCGCAGTGTGAGCATAACCTATCGCTTCCGGCGGCTTGATAATTTGATTGCACCGACACAGGGAGGGACTTTTTCTATCGAATCATCTGTTGTCGGTTGGATACTTGGCGGGACGCAAGATTACTATCGGTTAGAACTTGATATGCGGCGCTTTATCCATTTGGGCTCCTCCAGAGTGCTGGCACTGAGAACAAAAGTTGGTCGTATGGAAAGGCTATCGCCCGAAGCAAAAGAAATTCCCTCGTATGACATATTTTATCTGGGCGGGAGTACCAGTTTGCGCGGGTGGAAGTCACAGAGGTTTCATACGTACACTGTTATCGATGAAAACGGGAAAGAGGTTGAGCGGGGAGAGGGTGGATTGGTTAAGATTCTATTGAATGCTGAAGTGCGGATCCCTCTCTGGAGTATTTTTGGTGTTGACCTGTTCCTGGATGGAGGCATACTGGCGGCAGATTTGCAGGATCTAAGCGCATATTTCAAAGAATGGGCAAAGGGCGAAGGGTGGGATTACGGTGTCGAATTCACCATCACAACACCTCTCGGTCCAATCAGAATCTATTACGCAATACCATTGAAGAGTCCTGCGGCAGCTATACCGAACCTCGGTGTACCTTACGCTTTCTGAAAATATCATTTATTTGCGAGACTGACTCCCTTGGCCGGGAACTTTTTGAAATGATCTTTGTACGATTGAACAAGTTGTATTCGAATACGCTTGTAGTGTGTGAGATAGACTATTAAATTCACGCCCCTTTTCCAATAGAGAAAACGATGTTGAAAAACAGCAAGACTATAATTTATCTGCTTTCACTGGTATTGCTTCTGGGGTGCGGTCAGAAAGCTGAGTCGCCGGCCGGCATGCTGGATAAGGCGAAAACGGAGATCGATGAATCAAGATTTACCGATGCGACCCAGTTGTTGCGCAAACTGGTAGAGCAGTATCCTGAAAGCCCTGAAGCGGCCGAGGCACAATATATACTGGGAGATACATTTCTCTCCGCCGCAAAGGATTTTGAACAGGCGATCAGTGAATATCGACTGGTTGTCAGCAAATACCCGGAGTCGAGATTTGCAGTTAACGCCCAGTTCATGATCGGTTACATTTTTGCTAACTTCCTTATTGATGTTGAGTTGGCTAGGAATGAGTACAACCGTTTCCTTGAGCTCTACTCCGACAAGGCTGATAGCGGGCTCGTCCAGTCAGTCCGCTTTGAACTACAAAATCTCGGCAAAGATCTCAATGATATTCATCAGCTCCGTCACATTACTTCATAATTCTCCATTAGATCAAAACTGCCTTAAATGACCGATTTCAGTCTGACTGAGATAAACGAACGAATAGCGAAAGAGTCAGCCTTTGTCAAACCGCTGACCGATGAAATCGCGAAAGTGATTGTTGGTCAGAACGACGTCGTCACTAAAATCCTCATCGGTCTTCTTGCCAACGGTCATATCCTGCTGGAAGGTGTACCGGGGCTTGCCAAAACGACCATCGTGAAGACGATCGCATTGCTGATTGACACCAGATTCCAACGAATCCAATTCACGCCCGATATGCTTCCCGCTGATCTCCTGGGGACACTTATATATAATCAGAAGACAGGCGGCTTTGAGACGAAGAAGGGCCCCATATTTGCCAACATCATCCTTGCCGATGAGATAAACCGCTCTCCGGCGAAAGTGCAGAGTGCTCTCTTGGAGGCGATGCAGGAACGGCAGGTTACTATAGGAGAGGAGACATTTCTTCTCGACGATCCGTTCCTCGTTTTCGCTACCCAGAATCCCATAGAGCAAGAGGGAACCTATCCTCTCCCGGAAGCGCAGGTAGATCGCTTCATGATGAAGCTGAAAGTGGACTATCCCGAGAAAGGAGAAGAGATGCAGATTCTGCGCAGGATAGCCGGTGGTAACACTGTTCCTGATATGAAACCGGTAGTAACGCCGGAAACTATCAGGGACTCAAGGTCGGTTGTCACTGATATCTACGTAGATGAGAAGATTGAACAATACGCCGTGGATCTGGTACTTGCCACACGTAATCCTGCTGAATATAATCTGGCTGAAATAGAGAGCCTGATTGCTTACGGCGGTTCGCCCAGAGCGACAATTTATCTGATCCTAGCATCTAAGGCGCGAGCTTTCCTTGAAGGGAGAGGTTACGTTGTACCGGAGGATATTCGCTATATTGGCGAGGACATTCTTCGCCATCGAATTATTCCCACTTATGAAGCGGAAGCGGAAGAGATAACCCCCGAAAACCTGATACAAAGACTTTTTGACACTATTGAAGTGCCGTAATTCTGTATCATGATTCCACGGCAGATTCTCAAAAAAGTCCGTCACATAGAAATCCGCACCCGCCACTTGGTAAATGATATCTTCGGTGGTGAGTATCACAGTGTATTCAAAGGCCGTGGCATGACGTTTTCTGAGGTACGGGAATATCAGCCCGGCGATGATATCCGGCTCATCGACTGGAATGTCACCGCCAGATACAATGCACCGTTCGTAAAGGTGTTTGAGGAGGAACGGGAACTGACCGTATTTATACTTTATGATGCCAGCCGCTCAGGACATTTCGGGACCACCGCCCACTTCAAATCGGAACTGGCGGCTGAAATCGGCGCCGTTCTCGGTTTTTCCGCCATCAAGAATAACGACAAGGTTGGACTTTTGATTTTTACAGAAAATGTGGAGCGATTCATACCTCCCAAGAAAGGAACTTCCCATGTGTTAAGGGTGGTGAGGGAACTTCTCTACCATGAACCGGAGGCCCGGGGTACGGATATCGGTGCCGCTCTGAGCTATCTGCTGAGCGTGGCTCACAGACGGAGCGTTGTTTTTCTCATATCAGATTTTCTTGATATGGAATTAGAGCAGACATTACGTGTGGCAAATCAAAAACACGATCTGATTGGTATCCAGATATTCGATCCTGGGGAGATCGACCTTGCTGATATAGGACTTGTGAAAATCCACGATGCCGAAACTGAGGAAACTTTCTGGCTGGACACTACTTCCCACGCCGCTCGTGTTGAGTACAGGAATCAGATGCTGGCAAAGATGGAATCGTTCCACGGTGACTGTAAGCGCGCAAACTTTGATCTGATCCCCATTGCAGCGGACAATGATTATGTCGAACCGCTCATGGGATATTTCCGGCAGAGGGAGAAGAGGTTCTGATATAGTGTGCGGAGTGAGTGAAGATTGAGAACGACAAATATCAAATCAAGAATATAGAATGATTTGGTGAGACGGGTAATCGATGTTAAAGCGAAGTGTTATCTTCGAGCTCATTTCGGGGGATAGATCTGGTTCGATGCTGAAAAGTGCGACAGTCTTAGCGAAAGCATCAATTGGCATCGCTTTCTTGACTGCGCTGACTGTCTGGAACGGGTGCGGAGCCGATTATCAATCTGTGTCCTCCTTTCATGTTTATAGCACAGTTGATACGAGCCGGGCAGCAATCGGAGACGTTGTCCGATTTCAGATCTGGGCTAAAGGAACCGGGGAGAGGAGAATCTCATTCCCGCCTATGGCTATCGAGGACTCTGATATTCTTGTGGTAGAGAGGCGCGATCTGGAAGGGGACAACAGTGATGACATTGGCATGGAATTTCAGATCACTTTCTGGGATACCGGCCGTTTTGAACTTCCGGCATATACAGTCAACGTTATGAATACAGACAACGATTCTATCGATTACGCCATCACTACGGATCCCGTTGCAGTTACTGTCGAATCGGTCGTCACCGATCCCCAGCCGAGCCTGAGGGCCATCAAGGAACCTGTACCGATTCCTATTCTCGTGCCGTACAGGATCATCCTTTCACTGGCGGCGATTGTTATTCTTCTGGGATTTCTCCTCTGGATCTGGCGCAAGAGAGTGGTGGAAAAGCGGGAGCCACCGCTGGTGCAAATTCCTTCCCGGCCACCTATCGATATTGCATGGGAAAAACTGGAGAATCTACGCCAGGCAAAGCTGGATTCGCCGGACGAAGTCAAAGAGTTTTATGCAGCACTTTCTCATATTGTGAGAGAGTATATGGAATACCAGTTCTTCATCAGGGCCATGGAGATGACAACCTCGGAAATTGAAATGGCCAGGGATCTCTTCCCGCTGGAAAGTGAGGACGTTGATCCGATGCTTGATATTCTCAAGCGGGCAGACCTGGCCAAGTTTGCCCGTTTTCAGCCTGAAAAGGGGCGCAGCAGGAAAGATATTGTTGCCATCAGTGAATTCATCGAGAAGACCAGAGTCCATCTGTCGCTGGTGGAAAATGGTGTGACGAAAGCGGAGGTACTATGATAGAAGTAAGGAACTTGACGAAGAGATACAGCACTTTCACTGCCGTGGATGATATCTCTTTTACCGTAGAGAAGGGCCAGATTTTGGGATTCCTCGGACCCAACGGCGCCGGCAAGACTACGACCATGCGGGTCATTACGGGCTTCATGCCGCCTACTAAAGGGACCGTAGTAGTGGCAGGATTCGATGTGGTTGAGAAACCGCTGGAAGTGAAAAGGCGTATCGGTTACCTGCCGGAATCGCCACCGCTCTATCTCGAAATGACGGTGAATGAATATCTTGCTTTTGCCGCCAGACTAAAGCAGATCCCTTCCGCACAGGTAACTGAAAAGATAGCCGGCGCATCGCAAAAAGCAGCTATCAGCGATGTGGGGGATAAGGTTATTAAGACCCTCTCCAAGGGATATCGCCAGAGAGTCGGTCTCGCTCAGGCTCTAATTCACGATCCGGAAGTTCTCGTACTGGATGAACCTACTATCGGTCTTGATCCTATCCAGATAAGGGAAGTTCGCGAAATGATCAAGTCGCTGGCTCACGAACATACCATCATCCTGTCTACCCACATTCTGCCAGAAGTGGATATGACGTGTGACAGTGTGGTGATAATTGACAGAGGGAAAATTATTGCTCAAGATACCCCGGACGGGCTGGCAAAATCGCTTGAAGGTGCGGAGAAATTGACCATCATGGCTGAAGGCCCGGCGGAAGAAATTTCGGCGGCCGTTAAAGACATCCGGGGGGTGCAAAAGGTTGTCGAGTCCACCAGTGAAAATGGCGTTTCAACACTGACCCTGGAGTGTGATTTCCAGTTCCATGTACGCAAGGGGCTTTCAGAAGTCATGTCAGAAAAGGGGTGGGGACTCCTCGAAATGAAGGTGGAGGAGACCACGCTGGAGGATGTGTTCATTCATCTCATGTCTGACAGTTCTGAGGAGGTTGTATCATGAGGAATGTAATAACCGTGTTCAGACGGGATTTCCGTTCGTACTTCTCATCTCCGGTGGCCTACGTGGTAATCGGACTGTTTCTTGTGCTGACGGGCGTTTTCTTTTACCTGCTTACTTCATCGTTCATGCAGTACGCCACCAATCTTCAGTGGCAAGCAGCCAGATATCGTCAGCCACCTCCGCCGGTGAACGTAAATCACATGATCTTGCGGCCGCTGTTTTCCAACATCAGTGTCATCACTCTCTTTGTGGTGCCGATGATCACCATGCGCAGTTTTTCCGATGAGAAAAAGACAGGTACGCTGGAGCTGCTCTTAACGTCGCCGATTACCACCGCGCAGATTGTGCTGGGGAAATTCCTGGCGGCTTTCTTCCTGTATGCCATTATGGTGCTGCTGACGTGGGTCTATCCGCTTGTGATTATCCTTTTCGGTGATCCCGATGCTCTACCGATTGTGATTTCTTATCTTGGTGTCCTCGGGATGGGGGCGGCGTCCATAGGGATCGGAATCTGGATCTCAGCCATGACGGAAAATCAGATCATTTCAGCCATGGGAACTTTCGTCATCCTGCTTTTCCTCTGGCTGGTGGGGTGGTTCTCAAATTTTACGTCAGGTTTCTTAGGAGGATTCTTTGAATATCTCTCCATTGTGGAACATTTCGATGATTTTGCCAAAGGGATATTCGACACGGGCCATCTGATGTATTATGTCTCGCTGAGCGGAATTACGCTGTTTCTGGCCCATCAGTCTATTGAAAGTGTAAGGTGGAGGTCGTGATGAAGATGTTGTGGCGTGGTTCTCTGTACGACGGACTGGCAGTCCTTTTTCTGGGATGGCTGTATGGTGTCTCAATTGTAAAGTTCGACTGGATAGCATGGACGCTCATCGGCTTGGGCGGCGTTCTCGTGGTGGCCTCAGTGGGGCTGAACTGGAACCGATTTTCTCAGATGGTAAAAGAGAGAAGAACGCAGGTCAGCCTGAACGCCCTTCTGGTGATCGTTCTCGTACTCGGCATTGTGGGTATGCTGGATTACCTCTCTATCCGGCACTCATGGCGCGTAGATACCACTTCGCAGAGGGAATTCAGTCTCTCGGAACAAACTGTAAGTATATTGAGGAATCTGGATGAAGATGTATCGTTGACGGCGTTTGTGAGCGATGCGGAAATCCGGCAGATGGGAGACCGCCTCACTGAATATGTTCACTACTCAGCCAAGTTCAAGTATGATATCATCGATCCCATCAAAGAGCCTGACCGGGTGCGAGAATTCTTCGGCCCCGATAAGCAGTACCTCGATATGCCGACACTCGTCCTCAAGACAGCTCTGAAAGATGAAGAGATAAAGAGTGTTGACGAGGAGAATATCACCAACGCCCTGATCAAGGTGACGCGCAAGGAGAAGCGCAAGGTCTATTTTACTCAGGGGCATGGCGAAAAGACGATTAATCCCGATCAGCCCGGGATGGACGGATATCAATTCGTGAGGGAGGATCTGGAGAAGCAGCATTTCGACGTGGAGGAAATCAATCTCTATGAATCAGAAGCCGTTCCTGTGGATGCCGATGTTCTCGTGGTAGCGGGGCCCGCCCGGCGGCTGGCGAAAGGGGAAATCGATGCCGTTGACAAGTTTCTCGAAGACGGAGGAAACGTGCTGGCCATGATCGATCCCGAAACGGAGAGTGGCACTGATTCTTTGCTTGCGAATTGGAATGTAAAACTGAACCGCGATATGGTCATCGAGACACACTCCAGTTTTGTTCTCACTTCTCAGGGATTAAGCCGACAGAGCAACGTGAGTGTGGCACCGGCGTCGGCCGAATACGGCGAACATATGATAACCAAAAACTTTCGCTTTGCTACATCTTACATCAAGGCCCAATCGTTGACCGTCATTGATGAGGAAGATGATTCCATTGAGACAACTCCTCTGGTCTACACAAGCGGCAACAGTTGGGGGGAGACCAATCTGGACATGCTGTTCGATGAAGGAAAAGTCGCACAGGATGAGGATGATCACGAGGGACCAACAACGGTGGCCATGGCTGTGGAGAAAGATAGCGGCAACAAGACGCGTCTTGTGGTGATGGGTGACTCCGATTTCGCCTCCGATGTCTATGTGGAGCAGGCTCCCGGGAATAGAGATTTTTTCCTCAATGTAGTGAGTTGGCTGGCAGAGGAAGAGGATTTGATTTCGGTACGGCCGAAGGAAACCGAAAACCGCCCCCTTACAATGACCATGCGCCAGCAGAAGCTGACACTGTTCTTCCTGATTATCCTTCTCCCGCTACTGGCTGTCCGAATGGGGATTCACGTTTACATGAAGAGATCCTGACGCTTGCGCGGAGTGTGACAATGAAACGAAGTGAAATTGTTGCTGATCTGAAGTTCAAGCAAGAAATGGAGGATAAGTAACAGACCAATGAAGAAAACGATCATTCTGGCGGCAATTGCGGCAGCGCTGGCGGCGTTCATCTATTCCGATATCGAAAAAGGGAAAGAGCGTGAAGAGGCGGAGGAATATGAGTCGTCGCTGTTGAAGATTGAGCAAGACGACGTCAATTCCATCACACTCATTAAGTGGGAGGGCGACACAATCGTCTATGTCCGTGCAGAAAATGACAAGTGGCGTATCACTTCGCCTGTTGTGACCGAAGGAGATCAATCCGCCGTCAGGAGTAATGTGAGCGGCTTCGTCAATGCCGATATCAAGAGGCGCCTGAGAACTACTGCCGCCAAACTCAAAAACTTTGGTCTCGATCCCGCTGCCATGGAGGTGATTATTGAGACTGGCGATGATCGTAAGATTAACCTGTTAGTTGGTGATAAAGCGGCCACAAGAGGCGACATGTTCGTCGCCTTCAAAGATTCGCTGCAAGTGCTGGTGACATCTTCCAATATCCTGACTCTGGCTGACAAATCACTCTTCGACCTGCGGGACAAGAAGATTGCTCACTATGAAAAGGACGACGTGAAGCGGGTGGAAATTGTATCGCAGCAGTACGATATCGTTCTGGAAAAATCGGGAGATGAGTGGATCATGCTGAAGCCGGGGGGGATCCTGGTAGACAATTCACGGGTCGACAGTTTTCTCAACAGTCTGAAGAACTATTCGGCAAAGTCATTTGCACAGGAGTCATTCAGTGATGGGGCGCAGTTCGGTTTTGATAAGCCGGTTCTGAAGCTCAGCCTGATGCTCGGCGATGAACTGTCCACCAAGAAAATTGTCATCGGCAAGCAGCTTGAAGATGACGATGAGGCGCATTACGGCTACGAATCTGGGAGATCGCCGGTGTTTGTCGTGCGGGAGTCCAACAGGGAGAGCATGACGAAGGAGCCGTTCTATTTCCAGGATAAGAAGATTGCCCGTTTCGATAAGAGTGAAATTACTGAGATCCGATTTTCAGGAGCATATCAGGTCACGCTGACAAAAGAAGATACCATCGGCTGGTACGCCTTTACGGACTCCAGTATAAAAGTAGAAGACTCGGACATGGATCGCCTGTTTTCGCATTTCAGCGCTCTAAACGTACGCGAGTTGGCCACCTATTCCCCCGAGGACCTCAGCGCCTACGGGTTGTCATCTCCTTTTCTTGCGGTTTCCCTCCTGAGGGAGGGCGAACAGGTTGCGGGATTTGAGGTGGGAGACGGCGTGGACAGCGACCGCTACGTTCGCAGCAGTGCTTATCCGTTTATCTACAAGTCATCCGTCAGTCAGGTGGATCGAATATTGGAATGGCTGAAGGAGTTCTTCGATCCCGAAGAGTCGTTACCGCTCTAGAGCAGTAAGAGTATAATCGTTCCCCCCGACAGCGTACAAAGCAGATTCACTACATCATTGTTGATGTATCCGGTGCCGCGCGCGAGAGTAGCCGGTTCGGAGCAGTGGCTGGCGGCTTCCGTCATCCTGTTACACTCATTACATCTGTAGAGCCCCTGAACCGAAGCGCCGAGGAAGGAATCGATGAGACTGCCTGCAAAACCGGCGGCGATGACCCATTTCAGTATGCTAGGATTGGGTAGAAAAGGATAAGCGGTTGCGGCGATCGCTATAGAGCCCAACAGTCCTCCCGCTGTTCCGATCAGCGTCACCCCACCCGATGCGCCCGGTTCCATCTTGGCAAATGTGACACTGTTGCGGGGCACCCATCTGGAAAAGAATCCTATCTCCGTTTCCCAAGTGTCAGCCGTGGCCGCCGCTACGCTAGCCAGGTAAACGGCGTAGAGCCACTCAGATGGCTGATAAAACCACCAGATAGCTAGGAGCATGGGAATGCCGCCGTTGGAAAAAACCTGCACAATATCACGCCGTGATCCTTTGACGGGTACAGCTCTGGCGGTTTTTTTACGGTGCTTACCAACCTTAGACAGGAGGGAAGAGAGGACGAAAAATACAACTAGCGGGATCATGAATTGCCAGCTTCCTATACCGAAGATGAACAGACCCATGATAAAAGCTCCGAGAGCACCGTTCGTCGAAACGGTATTGAGCTTCACGGCACCTACTGCGAGAACGAATGAGAATAGAATCCACAGCAGGAGTGTAACGGTTTCGCCATTTTGTGCAGTGATATAAAAAAGATCGTAGCTTACCGCCGCCACTAACGGAACCGTTAGGTTATCTGATCCTGTGCTGGAGGTTGCCTCGGCGACAGTGACCAGTGCAGCCACAAAGAGAGAGAGTGGCAGCAAGATTTTCAGGTCGACGGGTGGAACATTAACTAACCCCTGGAACATACGCGTCCCCAAACCGATCAGAAGGATCGACACGATGAACATTATCACGCTTCCCTGAATAGTTTTTCTGTCGCGCCAAACTGTGTAAAATTCAGGCGATTTTGCACGCTCACCCGCAACAGCGGCAGCCGTGTCGGCAAAAGTCAAAAGTAGCAGGGAAATCTCGAAAACTACGGGCCGTTCCCACCAGAACAGGCAGAGGATCAGATAGGCTAACGGGAAATATACAGTACCGTATGTAACGCGGTTCGTAGCGTGCATCGCCTCGAACTTCTTGGTCCTCAGGGTAACGATATTTACGGCGATAAAAATAGCGGCCAGAGTAATGGGGGGAAGTTTAGAGACAAAGAGGAAAGGAGAAAATATTACCAGCACTCCCACAATGATGTGGACGGATCTGCGGCTCGTCTCCACAGTCCACCTCAGTTTAGACCGGGCTGCCTCGCTCAGGCCGATGAGGAAGAAGATAACTCCCAGAAAGACCAGGAAGGTGATCCACTCGTTCTCAAAGGGAGAAAATGTGGGAAACATCACGATAAAATAGCTATGTTATTGCAAGCATAAAACATGAATCGTCATCTTGTCCAGACTCCGCTAACCCGTCAGCGACCGCCCGCTATGTGGCTAGAGTTATCGATGGTTCCCGGCGGAAATATTATGAGTTTTCCGTATCGCACAATTCCAGTCGACATTTCTCGCACGATTTGTTATTTTGCGCCATGGATCTGACCGGCATTACCGTCTTGATCATCGGCATCATCTTGGGAGGAGTTGCCGTATATGCTCTCATAAGCCAGTTCAGCAAGGATCGCAGTCCGCCCGCTGAGGAGATGAAGGACGCTTTCACTGCTCTCTCTATGGAGGCCCTTTCCAAAAGCACAGATGAATTTCTTAAACTCGCCTCTGAGACCTTGAAAGGTCAGTTGGAAAAGGGTGAGTCGACCCTGGAAGAAAAAAAGAAACTGATAGACACCAATCTGGAGGAATTGAAGACACAGCTTGAGGGCCTCACCAAACAGACAACCGAGCTGAAAGGACAGATGAAACAGTCCAATCTGGGTGTGAAAGACCTGGTGGAGAGTACAGCGTCGCTTAATCGGATCCTCTCCAGTTCCCAGGCGCGCGGCCAGTGGGGCGAGCGAATGGTGTCGGATATTCTCGATCATCTCGGTCTGAAGAAAGGAATCAATTATGAGACACAGTCGGGAAGCAGGGAAGGGAAGCCGGATTTCACTTTTTTTCTGCCCCAGGGCAAACGCGTCAATATGGACGTGAAGTTTCCGTGGGATCATTATGCGGCCATGTTTTCCACAGACGGCACCGCCGGAAGAGAGGATGAACGCAAAGCGTTTCTCAAAGATGTGAAAGGGCACATCAAGACACTCAAAAAGCGCGACTACGTCGACCCGGCAGGCGGTACGCTGGACTTCGTCCTCATGTTTATCCCAAACGAGGGCATCTATGCCTTCTTAAATAAGCCGAAGACAGGTGAAGAAAACCTGGTAGAATTTGCCATGGATAACAAAGTGCTTCTCTGTTCACCGATCACTCTCTTTGCCATCCTGGCCATGGTGCGACAGTCGGTGCAAAGTTTTCACTTGGAATCGCGTGCCTTGGAGATCCAGAACCTGGTACAGGCGTTTAGGCAGCAGTGGGATAAGTTTGTGGAAAAAATGGATTCCATGGGTAAATCACTTACCGCAGCACAGAAACATTACGATGATCTCGCCACAACTCGCCGGAACCAGCTGGAAAAACCGTTAGACAAGATCGATGATCTCCAACTTGGCCAGGATGGGAGAGACATGCTGCCAGACGAATCGACCGACTGATCTAATTCTCGGGGCGGGTAACGTCCGACAGATAGCCGTCCTATATGATAAACAAGACCCTTTCATCTGCTAAGCAACCTGGACACTACAGCAAAAATACATTTACGGATAGATCTCGGGGTCGTAGATTTCATTAAAAGGAGATTGTGTGTCAGATAAAAAGGCTTTCGCAATTCTTGTTACAACGGTGTTAGTCACCGGGCGTTTGCCGGCAATTGACTGCCCTGCTGATTCGGCCAGCTTCGTGGATCTCAATACTACCAGCGCTAGCTACGGTGAGAATGTCAACACCGGTCTCTGTGCTTGCCTGGATTTCGGCGCTACACTTTCCGGCACCGATTCCAGCGTGACCCTTTCCATCCTCATGTATGAAAACGAACCGTTGCGGGGGTTCCAGTTCGAGATTGCCGACAATAGCGGTGATGCTCTCGTCTTGAGGTCAGTGACGGCCGGTGATGAGATCAGCAGCTGGACAGTCCTCGCCCGTGAAACTTCCACGGGATCGGTAATCGTTTTTGGCTTCAGCCCCGAAGGGGAAGAGACAGTGGCCCAAAGCGAGGGAATCCTTCTAGAGGTAACATTTGATATTGTCGGCGGACTGGGAGGAGAAGTGTCATTTTATCTTGATGATGATGCCAGTATCCTCTTATCCGATGTTGATGCTGAAAACGTGGTGTGTTCGTTTCCGACATTCGCGCAGCCGGCGACCTATCCCGTTGACTGGTTGGCCGTGGGTTCTGACGATGTGGCGCTTCCGACTCAATTCGCCCTGATGCAAAACTACCCTAACCCTTTCAATCCTGAGACAACCATTGCATTCCACTTGAAGGAGAAGGTATACGTTGACATGGCCATCTTTGATCTTTTGGGTCGCAGGGTGACGACAGTGGTGAACCGCGTCATGCCAGCCGGTTTTCACGACGCGCGCTGGAATGGGAAGGACAGCGCTGGAAATGAGATCGCTTCAGGCATCTACATTGCTAACCTGAGGGCCGGGGAATTCATCGATCAGAACAAGATGGTGCTGCTGAGATAATGATCCTGTGATTTTTCAGCATTCGAAATCGCTGCTCTTCCTTGGCCTTAGCCTATACATCAGCCTAGCCCAAACCCAAACCACCTACAAGACTGTTGCCGACCTCGAAGAAGAGTGGAAAAAGTACACCTCCTTTCAGAAGGTTGAGCTTCTCAACTTCTGTGATTATCTCTTTGCGGAAGGTCATTATGAGCGTTCGGTCCTTGCCTGTTTCAGATTTCTCTTTCTTCATCCGGAAGATGAGTTAATTCCTGTTGTCTATTACAGGGTCGCCCGCAGTTATGAGTTGTCGGGGAATTTTAAGCTGGCGATCGAGTACTACCAGAAGGTTCAAGCTGAGGTGCAGCCCAATGCGTCTGAATATATAGCGGCTGACCACAGGCTGACAGCTCTCTATCTGTTTCAGGGTGATTATGAGTTTGTTCACAACATGGCGGAAGGCAGTGAAGATCCTTATCAAATCGTCTTTGACGCCTACGCCGCTTTCTCAGAGCTGAAGTGGGATGAGG
>JASLRT010000067.1 GCA_030743815.1 Candidatus Neomarinimicrobiota bacterium
AGTCTGTCGGGGAGCGGCTCGACTGTGTTTGGTATCTTCACGGAGGAGACTGAGGCTCTCGAAGCCGGAAAACAGTTTTCACCTCCAATCCAAACCTTTCTCACTTCTCCCATCAACAGATAGCTTACGACCCGCCAAACATTGGGATGTGGTCTAATTGGCAAGACACCCGGCTGTTAACCGGGATGATGCAGGTTCGAGTCCTGCCGTCCCAGCCAGTTGAATGCAGAATTGTGAAAGCGGATTACGAAATGATAGTATTATTGACCACGCAATCGCAGGTTCGCAATCCGTATTGATTTTGCCGGGTCGTCTAATGGCAGGACAGCGGCCTTTGGAGCCGTTAATCGTGGTTCGAATCCACGCCCGGCAGCTATGGGATTGATGAGAAAGTTGTTGTCTGGCAGGCAAGAAGACTTCAGTAGGTCTCTTAATTGAAAACTGGGAATCGAGAATCATGAAGATATTTAGCGGAAGATCTAATGTTCCTCTGGCTGAGAAGATAGCAGATCACTTGGGGACTGAGCTGGGAAAAGTAAACTCCCGGCAGTTCAGCGATGGGGAACTGTGGGTGAAATACGAAGAGAACATTCGAGGTCAGGATGTCTTCATCATTCAATCAACCCACCATCCGGCAGACAACATCATTGAGCTCGTTCTTATGATTGATGCTGCTGTCAGGGCTTCAGCCAGACGGGTGACCGCTGTGATTCCCTATTATGGCTATGGCCGGCAGGATCGAAAAGATCAACCAAGAGTGCCTATTTCGGCCCGCGTCATGATAGACTTAATCAGCAGTGTGGGGGTGGGTCGTATACTGGCCATGGATCTTCACTCGTCTCAGATTCAGGGTTTTACACACATACCGTTCGATCATCTTTATGCGCGGCAGGTCATTTTTGAAAGGTTGCGCGAGTTTGACCTGTCCACCGAGACTACCATGATACTTGCTCCGGATGCTGGTCGTGCACCGATGGCACAATCGTTTGCCAAACACCTTGGCGTTGGGTTCGGCCTTGTTGATAAACGGAGGACGGGTCCGAATCAGGCTGAGGTGGTTCATCTCATTGGTGATCTGAAAGGGAAGGAAGTCATCGTTATTGACGACATGATTGATACCGGCGGAACTACGATCAATGCCGCCAACGCCGCTATAGAGAGTGGTGCATCAAATGTTGTTGCCGTGGCAACACACGGTCTGTTTTCAGGAGACGCGGTGGAGCGAATCATGAGTTCGAATATTGGCAAGGTTATTGTGACGGATACGGTCAATCTTAATAAGAAGAGAGAATTTGACAAGTTGGAAGAGATATCCGTATCTGGACTGTTTGCAAGAGCAGTCGAATGTATCCACAATGGAGAGTCGGTAAGCGCACTCTTCGAGTTTTAGCAGGAGGTAATCATGGCGCAGGAATACAAACTGGAACTCGATAAAAGAACAGACACGGGAAGAAAGGCAGCAAAGAATTATAGAAGCAGCGGCAGTATCCCGGGGATTTTTTATTCCGCGGATCATGAGGCGGTCTCCTTCGTCATTGATCGAGGACATCTGCACCACGCCTTGCAGTCTGATACGCATGTTTACGCTGTCAGTGTAAAAGGCAAAAAGCTCCATGCCATTTTCAAAGAGATACAGTATCACCCGGTGACGGAGGAAATTGCGCACGTGGATCTTTTCGGCGTAAGCCTGAAGGATAAGATTGATATTGTAGTTCCAATCATTGTGGAAGGAGAAGCTGCGGGCGTGAAGACGGGTGGCATTCTGAATCAGAACATCACTGAATTGCAGATAAACTGTCTGGCAACGGAAGTTCCAGATGCGGTTCGCATTGATGTAAGTGAGTTGGAGGTAGGTGACACCATCCATGTTGAAGAGCTCGATCTAGAGGGGATCGAAATACTGACAAACCCCGAGATCACCATTGTTTCCGTTCAGGCTCCGAAAGAGGAGATTATTGAAGAGCCTGAGCTGGAAGAGGAAGAACTTGAGGGTGAAGAAGGTGACGCTGTTGAAGGTGAAGAAGTACCGACGGAAGAGGGTGAGGACAAAGGTGCGGAAAAACCATCCGATGATGGAGAGAAGGAGGAAAGTGCTTCAAAGTGATGCTGTTTATCGGTTTAGGGAATGTGGAAGATCACTATGCCGACACAAAGCACAATTTCGGATTTTGGGTGGTAGATGAGCTTGTTCGCCGCCGAAATCTCGCTTTTCGACCAGGGAAAGGAAACTATGTTTATGCTAGATCTGATGATATTTTCTGGGTTAAGCCAACATCGGGTATGAACAGAAGCGGCATCCCAGTGAAGGAGGTTCAGGCCCATTGGCAGATTGATCTGGCAGATCTTCACATCATCGTGGATGATGTAGAGCTTCCGCTGGGGACCATACGGGTTCGGCCTGCCGGTGGCGACGGATGTCACCGCGGTCTGGAATCGGTTATCTACCAACTGGGTAGCACCGACTTTCCGCGGATTCGCATGGGTATTGGCACGGAAGAGCAGATGCGACCGGCAGAAGATTTTGTTCTTAAGCCGTTCCGCAGAAAAGATGAAGAACTGGCCAGGGAGATGATACAGCGAGGTGCTGATGCAGCTGAATCAATTCTCCATCGAGGACTGGAACTGACAATGGGTGAATACAACCGCATGGAAAAGAAGGGAAACTGATTCTGATGGTCAACTACTACCTGATACCGCTGGTGGGCGTGCTGGCATTGATCTACGCCTTCTGGCGTTCAACCTGGATCAATCGGCAAGACCCCGGTGATGAGAAAATGATCGAAATAGGTCGGGCCGTGCAGGAAGGCGCCATGGCTTTTCTGATGAGAGAGTATAAAGTTCTCGCTGTTTTTGTTGCGGCGGTGGCACTGCTTCTATTCCTTGGTAACGCCACCCGAGGAACAGGCCTTGTTGCACTCTCTTTTATTGTTGGAGCTCTCTGCAGTGGGCTTGCAGGGTTCTTTGGCATGAGGGTTGCCACAGCCTCGAATAACCGTACAACTCAGGCTGCGCGAACCAGTTTGAATGCAGCGCTTGGGGTCGCCTTTGCCGGCGGCTCTGTCATGGGAATGAGTGTGGTAGGACTCGGTGTTATCGGCCTTTCGGTGCTCTTCTATTTTTATGGGGGACTCGACGCCGGTGCGGATCTGCCACGAGTGATGACCATCCTTTCCGGTTTTGCAATGGGCGCCTCGTCGATTGCGCTGTTTGCGCGCGTAGGCGGTGGAATCTTTACCAAGGCGGCTGATGTGGGTGCCGACCTCGTAGGAAAAGTTGAAGCGGGAATTCCGGAGGACGACCCGAGAAATCCGGCTACAATTGCAGATAATGTTGGCGATAATGTTGGCGATGTTGCAGGCATGGGCGCCGATCTGTTTGAATCGTATGTCGGTTCCATAATTGGTGCTATGGTGCTGGCTGCCGCCGCCGGTGCCGGCAGTCTGGTTATGCTGCCACTGGTGCTGGCCGCGGCAGGTATCGCCGTCTCCATCATTGGCACTTTTTTCGTCAGAACGAAAGAGGGTGGCAATCCGCAGAATGCGCTCAACGTTGGTACGTATGGCGCCAGTGCCTTGATGCTGCTGGTCAGCTATGTAATCATTCAGAAATTCGTTCCATCGTCCGTGTTGTTGAACGGAAAGGATGTTACAGCGATGGATATATTCTGGGCGACCGTCGCCGGCTTGGCGGCGGGAATAGTAATTGGTGGACTGACTGAGTATTATACGTCCGAAGGACGCAAGCCCGCCAGAGGAATCTCGAAGGCCAGCGAAACAGGCGCCGCCACAAACATCATCGCCGGACTTGCCAACGGAATGCAGTCAACCGCTTTTCCCACTGTTTCCATTGCGGTGGCCATCATTATCGCCTATAACCTGTCGGGTCTATATGGTATTGCAATCGCTGCCCTGGGGATGCTCTCTACGACAGGGATCCAACTGGCGGTAGATGCTTACGGTCCCATCGCTGACAATGCAGGCGGCTGTGCAGAAATGGCTGAACTGCCGTCAGAAGTGAGGGAACGGACTGATAAACTGGATGCTGTGGGCAATACGACAGCCGCAATTGGGAAAGGTTTTGCTATCGGTTCTGCTGCACTGACAGCATTGGCGCTGTTTGCCGCTTACCGGGAGACAGCGGCGGCAGCCCTCGGCGTCGAGAAACTGTCACTTGATATTAACAGACCTGATATTATGGCGGGACTGCTCGTTGGCGGTATGCTGCCGTTTGTCTTTTCGTCGTTTGCCATGCGGGCTGTTGGTGAGGCTGCCTTTGAAATGATCGAGGAAGTGAGGAGACAGTTTCGAGAGATCAAAGGCTTGCTGGAAGGGAAAGCGAGAGCTGACTATGCTCGCTGTGTGGACATCGCAACGGCGGCTGCCATTAAACGGATGATTGCTCCAGGACTATTGGCCATCCTGACGCCGGTTTTCTTCGGACTTGTCCTGAAGCAGCCGGAGATGCTGGGCGGTGTACTGGCGGGCGTTACAGTTAGCGGCGTCCTGTTAGCGATCTTCATGGCGAACGCGGGAGGTTCGTGGGACAATGCGAAGAAATATATCGAAAGCGGCAATCTGGGCGGAAAGGGATCTGAAACGCACAAAGCCGCAGTTGTGGGAGATACCGTTGGTGATCCGTTCAAGGACACTGCCGGACCGTCACTGAATATTCTGATTAAGCTGATCTCGGTAGTCTCCCTTGTCATTGCACCGATGTTCTAAGAAAGATTGGGAGGAAACAAAGTGAGATACTACGAAACGCTCTACATCATTCATCCGGATTATGACGATGAAAGACTGTCGAAAGTCCAGAATGAAGTGGACGCACGGGTGGAGAGGGAAGGCGGATCCATCATCAATTCTTATGTGTGGGGGAAGCGCCGCCTCGCTTATCCTGTGAACAAGCGACACTACGGTACTTACATGATGCTTCACTATGAAGCCAAAGAACCGATGGTGTCTAAGTTAAATAGCTGGATGGAGTTGAAGAGTGAGCTTCTTGCCTACATTACAATAAAAGTGAATGAAAAGCCTGCCGTACACGAGACTAACGGGGAGACCGTGAAGCCGGCTGAAGCAGTACGGGACAAAGACTGATCATTGATACAGCAACATTATGATTAGAATCAGTTAGGATCGGAGGAAATCGTTATGGCTATTATGGGACGTCGTCGAGTCTGCAAGTTCTGTGAGGACAGAGCGTTGCAAATCGACTATAAGAACGTAAAACTGATCAGGAAATTTGTAACGGAGCAGGGAAAGATCATTCCGGGTCGTGTGACGGGTACTTGCGCTAGGCATCAGCGTACACTGACAACGGCTATCAAGCGAGCGCGGAATATCGCCCTTCTGTCTCCGTCGGGATAGAATCATCACCGGTTTCAAGGAGGTTAAGAGATCATGAAAGTTATTCTGCGTCAGCGTGTGGAGAAATTGGGGGAAGTAGGTGATATCGTCAGAGTCAAGGACGGCTATGCGCGCAATTACCTTATTCCGAGGGGCGTGGTTGTGGAGGCGACGCCCGGGAATTTGAGAATGGTAGAATCTCTAAAAGAACAGATTGCCATGCGGGACAAAAAAGCGGCAACAGGTGCAGCGGCAGTTGCGCAGAAACTTGAAAAAGTAACTCTATCTGTGCCGATGCAGGTTGGCGAAGAGGACAAATTGTTCGGCTCCGTCACGGCTATCACAATCGCTGAGCATCTTAAGGAGCATGGATTCGATCTGAACAAGAAGGAAATACTACTGGATGATCCCATCAAAGCTCTGGGTATATACAAGGTTCCCATAAAGCTGCATACTGATGTGACAACAGAAGTGAAGGTGTATGTGATTAAGGAATAGATGACAAAACCGGTTTTCTCCGCCAGCTGGTGGATAAATTGGTTTCGGGAATTTTGATCTGCCAACTCCCCCCGTCACAAGCGGGGTTTTTTGTTGAACCACGAGGCAAGTGATAACTGATTTTACTGCGCCACCATCAATATAATTATAGATGGGAGATGGTAATTTCCTTCTTGCTAATTCTCTAAAATCGTTAAAATTATGACAATTTTTTAAATTCATTATACCTTTTAATACTTTTTAATACTTTTTAATACCTTTTAATGAAATTGAACATATAACTATTTGCCCCTGGGTTCTTGTCTCCTAAGCTAGCATTGGATATATGATTATAAGAAATTCCTAATTCACTGTTAGGAGATAGCTCTAAGGATAGCTGTATTTCACTTTTAAATTCTATAACATGTCCTAAGTCTTTCCCGTCTCCTTCGCTATATAAACCTGGTGTAAAACTTGGTGTGAAAGTTAAAGATCCTGACTGATATGGAACTTGAAAACCTGTATA
>JASLRT010000068.1 GCA_030743815.1 Candidatus Neomarinimicrobiota bacterium
TGGTGTTTCATTTGCCCTAATATAATGCTTAATTTACATAATGTCAAGTATTGTTTATATTATTATTTACAATGGGTATTGTAATAGTGATTGCAAGGGGTTTAATATCACCTATGAAAGCAAGAGACGCAATCCTTGGACTTATCAGGGACAGTAAAATTCAAGCGATTCGGGTTGCCGAACTCTCAGGTATTACAGCGAATACTATCTCACGCTGGCGAGCTGATCAGGACGCACACATCCGACCGTCCAGTATTGAGGCGATTGCCTCCGCCCTACATTGTCGAACTATATGGAAGGACTATAATAAGACCGAATGTGAGTTTGTAGATGAAGAGAGTCCCTCATTGGAAAAGGAAGGGGCTACAATGGAAATAGAACAGCGATACGAAGCACACGTGGTAGAGGGGCAACGTGAACGCTTCGACAAAGTTACTGGCACATGGGAACGATACGATGAGGAGGGCGACGAATGGCACGTCTTGGGGGGAGGCGTGTCACGCAAACAAATGCCAACCAAATAATTGCTCCTAAAAGCCCCGAAAAATAACAAGCCCGACAGTTTCTACCATCGGGCTTTTTTCTCCCCCACTGCCGGAGGATTGGCGGAGAGGGAGGGATTCGAACCCTCGGTAGAGCTTTTAACCCTACACTCACTTAGCAGGCGAGCGCCTTCAGCCAACTCGGCCACCTCTCCAATGTTGTCGTTTCCGTCGAGAGTGATGACAAAGTTACCAATAAGTCCATCCTCTTTCAAATAGCTTTTCCGAACACCTGATGCGATTTAGTCGAGATGTTACTCCTGATTGCTTTGCGACCAAACTTATAGTATAATTGAACAGATCTTAACGTCACTAGAGAATGAATAATCAGTTGCGCAACATTTATCTCATCGGCATGACCGGTGTCGGAAAATCAACCGTCGGCAAGATACTCGCCAATCGCCTGCGGTGGGCGTTTGTGGATATCAACGAAACTATGGAAGCTATCTATGGACGAAGTTTGAGAGAGATCATTGAATCGTTTGGCGAGGAATCTCTCAGGAATATGGAAAGTACCACGCTTCAGGAACTGTCGCAGGGTGAACACCAGGTCTTTGCTTGCAATAGTGATTCCGTACTCGATGAGTCAAAGATGGGTACAATGCAGACTACAGGAATCACTATCTGGCTCGACGCTCCGGCAAACGAACTCGTTCAGAGAATCGAAAGAATGGAAGACCCGATAGTACCGGAGGAAGGAGAGCCGTCAAAGGTGATTGAAACCATGTTGAAAGAGAGAGAAGCATTCTATCAGCAGGCCGATGCCAGAATCGCCACCGACGAGTTCACGCCCGAATCGGCGGCTGAGCAGATCCTGCAGCTGCTGCGCAAACTATAATCTTTTCTATACGCAAAAAGGGGAGATTTAACTCTCCCCTTTCACGTTGATTGTATGGAACTATACTGTCAGGCTCGCCTCAGACAGGCAATCCTTCCAATGCGGCAAGACTTTCTTTCAGATCTTCGTCACTGAAAGGTTTGTCCTCCAAGTTGCCTGCGAAGTAGTTATCGTAAGCAAGCATATCGAAGTGACCGTGACCTGAGAGGCCGAAAAGAATGGTCTTCTCTTCACCCGCTTCCTTCGCCTGAACTGCTGCATCGATAGCGCTCTTGATAGCGTGACTCGATTCTGGCGCCGGGACGATCCCTTCTGCACGAGCAAACTGAACTGCGGCGGCGAAGACATCATTCTGTTCGTGTGCCTCGGCCCGGATAATGCCGTCTTTCACTAACTGGCACAGCATCGGTGCATCGCCGTGATAGCGAAGTCCGCCCGCATGAATCGGCTCCGGTGTGAATGTATGTCCCAGCGTGTACATGGGAACCAGCGGCGTCATACCGATTGTATCGCCGAAGTCGTAACGCCACTCACCTTTCGTTAAGGTTGGACATGCGGTAGGTTCAGCAGCCACAAAGTCAATATCCTTGCCGTTGATCTTGTCCCTCACGAACGGAAAAGCGAGGCCGGCAAAGTTCGATCCTCCGCCGACACAACCGATTACTACATCAGGTGAATCACCGGCGATTTCCATCTGCTTCATCGCCTCTTGTCCGATGATGGTCTGATGAGTAAGCACATGGTTCAGCACAGATCCGAGCGAATACTTGGTGTCTTCACGTGTAGCCGCATCTTCCACGGCTTCAGAGATGGCAATCCCCAAACTTCCCGGTGTGTCGGGAGTCTGCTCGAGAATCTTCCTCCCGGCTTCCGTATCAGGACTTGGGCTGGCTACAATTTCGGCGCCGAAGGTCTGCATGAACGCCTTGCGATACGGTTTCTGATCAAAACTGATACGCACCATGTAGACTTTGCACTCCAACCCGAACATCTGCGCGGCATAGGAAAGGGCACTACCCCATTGACCAGCTCCGGTCTCCGTCGAAAGCCGCTTTACTCCTTCTTCCTTGTTATAGAAAGCTTGAGCAATGGCGGTGTTCGGCTTATGACTCCCCGGCGGACTTACTCCTTCATACTTGTAGTAAATCTTGGCCGGTGTACCGAGTACCTTTTCAAGCCTGTGTGCCCTGTAGAGAGGCGACGGCCGATAGAGACTGAGCGCCTCGAGAACAGGTTCAGGGATATCTATATACCGCTCCTGACTTACCTCCTGGAGAATAAGTCCCATAGGGAACAAAGGAGCAAGATCGTCGGGGCCGATGGGCTCTCCCGTCCCCGGATTGATGGGCGGCGGTGGTGGCGTCTCCATATCCGCCGCTACATTGTACCACTGCCTCGGAATATCCTTCTCATCCAACTGTATTTTTGTCTGATTCATAGTCTGCGTACCTCCTTTGAACTTTTGTCAGCGATTCCCAAAATTTCTTTAAGACCATATTACACTATACCTCTCTATTTAAAGATTTATCGAGGCAAATACTGTTTAACAATTGAGCAATGTGACTGCGTCTCACCCTAAGGCACTTAGTCCCACCTCACGTTAAATGAGGGATGTAATGTTCAGTGCAAATCAGGCCCCCATTGTTATTCTTAATATTGATAAAATGATCGTGTGATGCAATAAAAAAAATCCGAGGCAGAAAAAGTGTTCTAAGGACTAAATCACTCACTCTCGCGCCAGATTTCAGCGCCGAGTGCCCTGAATTTATCTTCGATATTTTCGTAACCCCGATCGATATGATAGACACGGGAAATATCAGTTCGGCCCTCAGCTGCCAATCCCGCAATAATTAGAGAAGCGCTGGCGCGGATGTCGGTCGACATCACAGGCGCACCAATCAGCTGTCCGGTGCCATAAACACGGGCGTTGTTACCCTCCAGCTCAATTCTGGCTCCCAAACGGGACAGCTCTGCCACATGGGTAAACCGGTCTTGATAGATTGTATCAACAATAGTAGCGTTTCCGTCAGCCAGCGCCATCAGCGCCATCCACTGCGCCTGGACATCTGTAGGAAATCCTGGATAGATTGATGTTGTCACATCCACCGGCCTTATCCGTTCTCCCCTCTTGAGCGTAACTGAATCTGTGCCGATTGTGATATCATTTCCGGCATCGTTAAGCCGTTCAATCACACCGGCAATGTGATCGGGAATTACTCCGAGAACCGATACGGTATCCCCTATCATTGCACCGGCGATAAGAAACGTAGCCGCCTCAATTCTGTCCGGAATGATTCCGAAGTCTACGGCTTGAAGGGATTCCACGCCGCGAATCTTTATTGTGTCGGACCCCATTCCCGAAACCTGACCGCCCATGGCATTGATGAAATCACACAGTGTCACTATTTCCGGTTCACAGGCCGCATTCTTCACAACAGTCTCGCCTTCAGCTCTCACCGCTGCCATGACTGCATTTCCGGTGGCGCCCACTGAAGATTTGTCGAAATCGATTGTGTTGCCGTACAGTTTCTCTCCTTTTGCCACCACATATCCTTCTTCAAGAGAGGTTTCAGCACCCAGCGCCTTCACGGCGGAGACGTGGAAATTAACTGGGCGGGGTCCCCACGCACACCCTCCCGGAAGTGAAACCCTGGCATAACCGAAGCGGGAAAGGAGCGGCCCCAGCACATAAAAAGACGCACGCATCGTCTTCACAAGTTCATAGGGTGCCTCCGGATTGTCACACCCTCCCGTATCGATCGTAACCAGGCCGTCATCAAATGATACCTCCGCCCCGATTAATTTGAGCAGTTTGATCATGGTACGTGTGTCGCGAAGATTTGGTACACGGCTGATCCTGTACTCCCCCGGCGCCAGCAGGGTAGCCGCCATGACTGGCAAAACAGCATTCTTGGCGCCGCTTATCTCAACACTCCCGTTGAGTTCATTGCCGCCGATGATAACAATCTTATCCATGTTTATCCTCAACCTGTTCAATCGCTTTGTTCATCTTCAGGAATCTTTCTGGCAAAAGCACAACCGCACTCCCGACGAGAACGCCAGCACTGTCCGCCATCCAGTCGTAGAACTGCCCTGATCTTCCTGACACAAAATGCTGCCACAATTCATCAAGCATACCAAAACAACACCCCATGAGAATCACCCCTGTCACGCCGGGCAAAGTCCTTTGTTCCAGCGAGCGTATCAGTAACCACCCGAGAATTGAGTATTCCGCCAGATGAAACATCTTATCCCAGTTCAGCAATCGAAAATGGAGGGTTCTGCCCGGAATTGATGAAACAAATATTATCAGGAGACAGTACGCTATCGCCAAGCGGCGATACCTAATCGCACTCATAACCAGCGATGACAGAGGGGACGCTTTTAAGCAGATCTCCGGCAATGAGACCGCGGTATCCGTGTGAAGCGAGCAGTGCGTCCGCCGCTTTGCCGTGGATATAGACTCCCAGCTGTGCCGCGTCGAATAGAGGCACTCCCTGAGCGAGAAATCCGGCGATCAATCCCGTCAGAACATCGCCGGTTCCGCCCGTGGCTAATCCCTGGTGACCGCTTGTATTTGCCACTACACTTGCACCGTCAGAGATAAGCGTCGGTGCTCCTTTTAAAACAAAGACACCACCAACCTCCCTGGCCGATTCGAGAGTAAACTGAAAGGGATCGTCAATAATCGTCTGCTTCTCGATGCCGAAGATGGCCGCAGCCTCACCGGCGTGAGGCGTCAGGATGAATTCATTGCTCATAGATTTTACAAAACCAGGATTGCCGTGCAATACCCTCAGTCCATCTGCATCGATGACAACAGGTTTGTCAATTGCGGAGAGGAGTCTCTTTGCAAATTCAACTGATTCACCTGATGTTCCCAGACCCGGGCCAACGGCAGATACGTCGCACCATTCAATCTGATCTTTGAGGTGATCGACCGACTTTTCGGTGAAATATCCTTTCCCATCATCGATCACCGGAGCGGTGATGACTTCCGTCAGTTTTGACTCGTAGATGATATTCAGGCTCTCAGGAATTCCGGCAATGACCAGTCCCGCCCCCGAACGCAGAGCCGCCTCCGATGCCATACAGACGGCACCTGTATATCCTTTGCACCCGCCAACCACCAACACCTTGCCCTGTCGATGCTTATAGGTGTCGGCAGCCGGCTTGGACAGAAACTGTTGTGCAAAAGAGTCCTCTACTATTCGTTTGTCTATCTTAAGCATTTGGAACGCCTCCTCCGGATAGGCGAGTTCCGCAATTTCCAGATCGCCTGACAGTGAAGCTCCCGGCTCCACCACCAGTCCCTGCTTCAAAAAACCCATCGTAACTGTCGCCCCGGCTTCCACTGACACACCAAGAACCTGACCACTGTCAGAACTGACTCCCGATGGAATATCGATAGAGAGAACGGGGAGACCAGATGCGTTAATATGGTTAATCCATTCTACCGCTTCCTCTCTCACCTTACCTTCTATCCCAGTCCCGAGAAGACCGTCCACGATAAGATCGAAATTGGAAAGGTCCACGTCACGCATGTTACCGGGAAAGGTAACCTCCATTCCGTCAGCGATGCACTTGTCGTAAAAAACTTTAGCATCACCGTCTATCTTCTCTTCAGGAACAGATGAGAAGAGAGTAATCTCAACATCAGCCCCGGACAGGTGAAATGCCGCTGCATACCCATCTCCTCCGTTATTACCTTTGCCGCAGATGATTGCCACTTGTTTGCCACCCGCTGTTGATACCACCTGCTCAATTCTTTTTGCGAGAGCCTCTCCCGCCTGACCCATAAGCGTTTCTCCGGAGACGCCCATTTTTGTCATCGTATGACGATCAATCAGCCGCGCATCTTCCGATGACAGAACCCTCATCGGCACTCTACGATGGCCACCGCGGTGGCATACCGCTGTGTATGTGAAATGGAGATCTGAAAATCATATTTATTCTTGATGGAAGAACCGACATTTACGGAAGGAGGACCATCATCGCGCAAGATTTCAATATCGATAAGAGGGATATTCTTCTCACCAAGCGTGAGGAGAGCTTTCTTCACTGCCTCCTTTGCCGCAAAGCGGCCGGCCAGATGGATGTCCGGGTCGGCGCGCTCTTTACACCATGCAACCTCTTGACGTGAGAATATGTGATTAAAGAATCTCTCTCCATGATGCTCATGCATCTCACGAATTCTGTCTATTTCAACAATATCGGTTCCTACCGCATAATTATTCTGCATTTAGAGATTCCACGATATTGACAATTTCATAGACATTCTCTACGTCCCAGTCAGCACCCGAATCTTTTGTGCCGAACGTATCACCGTACTGAGCAAAGACGGTACGGATACCCAGTTTTGACGCACCGACAACGTCCCGCTCCGGCCAGTCTCCCACCATGAGCACTTCAGCCGGATCCAGCTTCAGCCTGTCCAGGACCAGTTGAAATCCCTTTGGTGACGGTTTACGTTCCCCAACATCGTCGAATGTCAAGACGAGATCGAAGAGATGGTGCAGATTGAGGTAGTAGATTCTCAGCCACGCTTCTCTTGTAGGAGCATCCGAAACCACGGCCAGCTTTATGCCCATCTTGGCCAAAGTGATGAGAGTGCGCTGCACATTGGGATAAAGCATCAGTGAGGCCTCGCGCGCTCGCCGATAGGCAACGATCCCGGCCGCTAGAAACTTGAAATCGACGCTCCCGTGCTCTTGCTTAAGAAAATCGTTGAATACTTCCTGATTCTCCCACCCCTGCGTTTCGTAAAGATGCATAATGTCGTTATAAGCCTTCTCGGCATCTATATCAAGGCCGGCTTCTATCATGGAATCTACAGAGGCACGGATGGCATTCTGTTTCATCTTGATAAAATCAAGAAGTGTGTTATCCAGATCGAATATAACAGCCTTAATCATGATAGACGAAAATACGGCGTGCAGCTGTGAATTAAAACGAATGGATACAAAAAAGGGTGCCTCGAGGCACCCTTTTCAACATACATGGAATCATTTAAACTTATCCGGATTCTTTATCTTGTCGATTTCGTATTCAGCCGCCTTACGCCACGATCTGTCTTTGCGCGCTTTTTCAAGCGCATTCAAGGCTGCCGTTTTGTTACCCAGACATTTCTCCGCCATCGCCAGTTCAAACCAGGCCGGCGCAAAGTCTGCTTTCCCATCGATGGACTCGTGAGCCGCCTCCTTGGCTAATTCACAGGAACCTTGAGCATTATGCGCCTGAGCCAGCATGGACCATGCAACCGCCGATTTACCATTCAAGGCAGTTGCTGTCATCAAGGTGTTGACAGCCTCACTCCACCGTTTCTGCTGCACAAATATCTTGCCCAGGTCCTCATACGCCTTGGCATATGAAGGATCGGCTTGTATTGCCTGGTTATACGCTGATGCAGCTGCATCGTAATCACCCATCTTGAGATGGATTGTCCCTTTCTGTGAATACGCTTTGGCATAATAGGGATCTGTCTCAGTGGCACGATCCAGAGATTTAAGCGCACTATCGATATCACCATTTCTCTGTTGAGCGAGGGCTAGTGCAAACCACCCCTTGGCGTAATCAGGAGCCAGTGCAACAGTCTTCTGATAGCGTTCGATAGCTTTACCGTACTCGCCCAGTTTTGTGTTGATGTAACCCAGCTGAAAGTGAGCGCGGTGGTATTCCGGGTCAAGTTTCAACACATCTTCGAAGCTTGTTGCGGCCCCGTCATAGTCACCCCGTCTCAGGGACTGATTACCTTTATTATACGTTTTATCAGTTATCCCTTTTAGGGCTACCCGTGGTCTTTCGTAGGATGGATCACTGGCTATAGCTGCCCTGAAAGAAGCGGCCGCTTCGCTGATCATATCGTCTCTCATGTTCGCAAGACCAATATAATAGAGTGCGGGGGGTGTGAATTCAGGATACTCCTCCATTACTTTCTCAAACTTGCTAATAGATGCAGAAGCTTCACCGCCGTTAAGGCTCCGTGTGGCATTGCCTAAGAGGGAATTTAGCCCACGAATCCTGTCGAACTCTTGACGGTATACTTCATTGTATTCGTCGTTCTCGATGGCATTTCTCAGGTATTTTCCGGAACTGTCGAGGTCATACTTCATGATTGCTATCCGACTCAGCTGAAAATAGGCTTCAGCGAAGAGTGGATTGATATCCACTGCCCTCTTAAGCACCGCCTCTGCCGAATCGGTCAAACCTTGTTCAATTAAACTCTGTCCCTCGGACAAAAGATCTTCACCGCTTTGCGCAGAAAGAAAGTAGCCAATTAAAAGAACCAATGCTGATAAGTGTTTGATGCTTCGTATCATATTATCCCCGTTTAACTGATTATTAAAACAATCCTCGTGCCGAAGGCGGGACTCGAACCCGCACGTCCTCTAGGACACTACCCCCTCAAGATAGCGTGTCTACCAGTTCCACCACTTCGGCGACATTCCGGAACATGTGGCACTATTTCTCTCTCGCTTCCGGCAATGAAAGTGGTACAGGAAGATCTACGGCTGGTGAAACTGTTTCTCCTTCTGCCCTCTGCTTGACAATCGATTCGTTGCTCGCCGAAGGAACATTCACGAGACTAATAAGAATAGCAAGTGTCATAAAGGCGATAGCCAATCCAACTGTTACTTTACTGAGAAAACTGCCGGCGCCCCGCCCGCCAAAGATGGCCGTTGAAGCTCCCGCACCAAAAGTGCCAGACAGACCACCGCCGCGACTGGCTTGCATCAGAATCACAGTTATCAGCAAGATACTAACAACCACATGCAAGAAAATCAGAAAACCGTACATTTACGTTATTAATCTCCTTTCAGATCGCTGCTCTGATAATTTTCTCAAATTTCTCAACTTCCAGACTCGCTCCTCCCACCAGAAAACCGTCAACTTCCTCTACTTCAATCAGTTCCTTGCAATTGTCACCATTGACGCTGCCCCCGTAAAGGATTCTGACAGAGTTCGCTTCGTCTTCAAATGTCTCTGTCAGCATACCTCTAATTGTGCTGTGTGCTTCCAGGATCTGCTGCGGGTCAGCATTAAGTCCCGTCCCGATTGCCCAGACAGGCTCGTAGGCAATCACTACCTTTTCGACTGTACCCGTTGCCAGAGTTGTGAACACAGCATCAAACTGATGTCGCAGAACATCCACTGTTGCCCCGCGCTCTCGCTGCTGAAGACTCTCACCGATGCAGACAATTGGCCTGAGTCCCTCAGCAATAGCAAGAGAAGTTTTTGACGCGACAGTTTCGTCAGTCTCCTGGTAAAGATTCCTCCTTTCTGAATGCCCGATGATAACCCAGTGGGATCCTGAGGTTTTCAGCATAGTGGAAGATATCTCACCGGTGAATGCACCTTCTCTTTGGAGAGCCATATTTTGTGCACCCAGCTGCAGGTTTTCCTCTTCGAATAGAGGACCTATGTGAAAGAGCGAAGTATAAGGAGCGCATAATATAATATCGACCTCATCTATGTCCAAAATCTTATTCTTCAGCAACTGGACATAAGTAAAACTTTCCTGGGCTGTTTTATACATCTTCCAGTTCGCCGCTATTAATCGTCTGCGGTTATTCATCAAGACACCCCAAGAGCCTCAAAGGCAGGCAGATCAGCGCCCGCCAAGAGTGCCAACGACGCCCCGCCACCTGTAGAAATATGAGATATATTTTCATGCTGTCGAAATTTCCGGACGGCTGCGGCAGTATCTCCACCGCCAAGGATGGTGGTTGCACCCCGGGATGTAGCCGCCGCAACTGTCTTTGTCATCGCTGCTGTACCGTGACTGAACGCTTCTACTTCAAAGATTCCCATCGGTCCGTTCCAGATGACTGTGGCACTCTGATCTATCACTTCTTTAAATCGCATCATCGTCTGCTCACCAATATCCACCCCTATTTCGTCTTCCTCTATATCATGCATGTTCTTTTCGCCTTTGGCGCGGCCGGAAGCTACATCATCAGTGACAACAAAATCCAGCGGCAATCGCAGCCTGGCTACCGAGCTTACGGACTTTTCCAGAATATTTTTCGCCGTATCAATCATTTCATCTTCCACCAGCGACTGTCCTACTGTCTGACCGTCAGCTTTCAGAAAAGTGAAGGCCATCCCGCCACCAATGAGAATATTATCGGCTTCGCGCAGAAATCTTCTGATCAAAGAAAGTTTTGTGCCGATCTTGGCTCCGCCCAAAATGATAGTCAGCGGTCTTTTCGGACTGGTAACCGCCTGATGCAAATAATGATACTCCTTCTCCATAAGTAAGCCTGCCGCTCTGTCAACAGAGGATAAGGCAACCCCCACGTTCGAGGCGTGAGCACGATGGGCAGTGCCGAAGGCATCATTGATATACTTTGAACTATGCCGTGACAGTTTTCGCGCAAATTCTGGATCGTTTGATGTTTCACCAGCGTGAAAGCGTAGATTCTCCAGCAGGTGAACTTCGCCGGGCACGAGATTGTGCGAAACATCGACAGCATCTTCTGACACACAATCTTCAGAAAACTTTATCGGCAGTTCCAGTAAATCTGAGAGTGTTTCGCCAACAGGAATCAAACTGAGTTCATCTTTTCTCATTCCTCCGGGACGGCCGAGGTGCGACATCAGGATCAGGGACGCCCCTTCCTCAAGACAGTAATTGATGGTAGGCAATGCAGACCGAACACGAAAATCATCCGCTACAAGATCGTTCTCAAGCGGTACGTTAAAATCGACCCGGACTAAGATTCGCTGTCTTTTCAACTCCAACTGTGTTACTGTGCTGATCACTGTCAAATTCTTTTCTGATGACCGTTTCCCGGTGCCTAAAGGTATGGCGTTCCAACTGTCACCACAGCAACAAATTTTGCTCCTGATTCCTTCAATGCCATAGCAGACGAAGAGACAGTTGCCCCCGAAGTCAGAATGTCATCCACGATGAGGATTCTTTCATGATCACTCATTCCGGACACCATAAATGCACCGGCAACATTTTTCTCCCTCCCCTGCAGCGAAAGCGTCGTCTGGGAGACGGTATTCCTGCGGCGGCGAAGAAGGTTCGGGACGTATGCGATACCCAGTTGTTCAGCCAGAGGTTCCGCAATGGATTCGCTCTGATTAAATCCACGCTGGCGCAATTTTGTCACATGGAGCGGAATCGGCACCACGGCATCCAACCTCATTTTCTCGATCTCATCCCTTAACATTCCGGCCAACCGCCTGGACAGTTCGCCGGCCACTGACCGCTTCTCATCGTACTTGAGCGCATGAACAATTAGCTGAAGAACTTCATCGAAATACCATCCTGAGAAAGCGGCGTCCAGTGTATCACCCAGAGAAAGCTTCTCGACCCAGTTGCCGAGCATAGTAGCATCGAGCCGTCCCCAGCAGTGGTGACAGACAATCTCTTCATGTTGCTTAAGTTTCTCATCACATGCAGTACAAAATGGCGGATAGATGAGGTCTACGAATCCTCCTGCCAGTTGCTTGATTATGGAGTGGTTCTGTTTGCTATTCAGCAGTTCATCTCTTTTTTTGAGTAATCAAGATTTGTCTTTTTAGGATTAAATCCGGATTGAACATGGCGATAATTTACACATTTTCACGACATAGTGCGGGTAGAGAAACAAGCAAAATATGTGTAAAAAACCATCGTTGATTCACTAAAGATTTGTAAATTTAGTGTAGGAATAGTTCTGTTCATTATAACCGTCTGACACGTGTTTTTTCGATTGACAAACTGACACTCAACTCAAATACGGAGGAATTCTCAAATGTATTCATCAATCGACGATTTCATGAATATGATTGCTGAAAAGAATCATGGAGAAAAGGAGTTTCAGCAGGCAGTACACGAAGTTGTGGAATCTCTCTGGGATTACGTTCAGGCAAATCCGCAGTACGTGACGGGCAGGATTCTGGAGCGGATGACGGAGCCGGAGCGTGTCCTCATGTTCCGTGTGCCGTGGCGGAACGATCGGGGAGAAATCGAGGTTAATAGGGGTTATCGAATCGAGTTCAACTCTGCTATTGGACCTTACAAAGGCGGATTGAGATTTCACCCGTCTGTAAACCTCTCCATTCTCAAGTTCCTTGGATTTGAACAGGTATTCAAGAACAGTCTTACTACACTTCCCATGGGCGGCGGCAAGGGCGGATCGAATTTTGATCCGAAGGGAAAATCTGATAACGAAGTCATGAGCTTCTGCCAGTCCTTCATGACGGAGCTTCAGCGGCACATCGGTCCGCAGACAGATGTTCCCGCCGGAGATATCGGTGTGGGCGCGAGAGAAATCGGATTCCTTTACGGTCAGTACAAACGTCTTCGCAATGAATTCACGGGCGTTCTCACAGGAAAGGCTCTTAACTGGGGCGGCAGTCTGATCAGGCCTGAGGCAACCGGCTACGGAACCGTTTATTTCGCGCAGGAGATGCTTGGAACAAGAAACGAATCAGTTGAAGGCAAGAGTGTTTCGATTTCCGGCTCAGGCAATGTGGCACAGTTCGCCGCCGAGAAGGTTCTCGATCTGGGAGGAAAACCGATTACATTCTCGGATTCCGGCGGCAGCATCCACGATCCGGACGGCATCAACAGAGAAAAGCTGGCATATATTCTTGAGCTCAAGAATATAAAGCGGGGCCGGATTCACGAATATGCTGAGAAATATGGTTGTCAGTATATGGAAGGTGAACGTCCCTGGAGCGTCAAGTGCGACGTTGCGCTTCCGTGTGCTACTGAGAATGAAATCAATGCTGAAGAGGCCAAGACGCTCGCGGATAACGGCTGTGTCTGTGTTGCCGAGGGGGCAAATATGCCTACCGAGCCTGACGCCATTCACGTCTTCCAGAAGAATGGAGTACTATACGGACCTGGAAAGGCAGCCAACGCCGGTGGAGTAGCCGTATCCGGATTAGAGATGGCTCAGAATGCTATGCGGATTCAGTGGTCCAGAGAAGAAGTAGATCAGAAACTGCACAGCATCATGAAGAGTATTCATGAGCAATGTCTTGAATACGGCAATGATAACGGAATGATGAATTACGTCAAGGGCGCAAACATTGCCGGGTTCATTAAGGTAGCCGATTCAATGCTCGATCAGGGTGTAATCTAGCCTGACAACAATCCTATTAGAAGACCAAGCCTATCTCTTAGGCCAGCCCGTTTTCTTTCCGAATTGATACCGATTCCCTGATCACGGCCATGCCGGTCTGCCCATCTATCCAGATTGAGAGAGGATTCTCCAGTCTTACCCATGTCACCAGCGGTGACTGACGATAGACCGGCTGATCACCCAGCCAATCCCAGTCGATAAAGTCGTGTCCGCCTTTATGGCTTACCGTAAGGTAGCCCAGATGAAAACTGGTAACATTCTGGAAAAAATGGCTGCCGAATGACGGATCGATAGGAACCTCCTCCAAGCCTACCTCAACAATCACTTTGACCCGCGAAATATGATCCCATTTCACAGGGATGCCAAGCCATGGGTCGGCACTACCCCAGCGCCCCGGTCCCATGAGGAGATATCGTGTTCTACCTCGCATTTCCCGGTTGAACTCAGCAATCTCACTGGCCATTTCACCGGTCTTGGCTGTATCGAACACAGCAGGCTTCACAAACACCACGTCGCTCAAGTCTTCGATTCTTCCGTTTCCGAGCGCCAGACTGCTTCTACATACAATACTGTCCTCATCAATTGTCTTTAGCTGGATGTTACGATCAAGCGTATCGATGGTCATGGGACGCACCTGAAGTAGACAGAATTCTGATTTTATTTCAGGATCATCTGAAATATTGCAGGCAAACTCCGCTTCGACGGGACATCCCAATGCCGCGTGCCCCGCATCCAGCAAGTGAGCAGATATATCGCTTAGAGGAAAGGTATCCGTCTTGAGAATATTGGCAAAAGTCACCACACGCGGTCCCTCATAGCTAAGTGAATCGCGGACGATGTCATCTTGCGCTGTAATCACGCTGCCCACATGACGTAAAGTTCCGTCTTCTTCGGCGACAGAAAGAGGCAGGAGATCCAAGTTATCCTCTTCATTGATATCGTGTGGGTGGACCTCCTTTGTCAGATCGAGAGCGTAGAAAGCCGTCTGGGAGTTCTCCAGAATAGCTTCTGTGGAATAGAACTGAGGAAGTATGGAGGGGTATTTGGGTGAAAACCGCAGCGCTTTCCCCCCTTCGGCGATGGTCTTGCCCAAGCCCAGCGCCACATGAACCGCGCCTTCCTCACGCTTCATGTAGGAAACGGGATAGTAATTCAAGCTCTGTCCGACACCACTGAAGGTCGGATAGAAGCGGTTGTTCTTGGTTTCACCAACCAACTCTTGGATGATGATAGCCATCTTTTCGTCTTCTATTAGATGAGAGGATGCCTCCATGGCGACCTTCACTTCGTTTGAGAACATAGAGGCATAGACTAGTTTGATGGCAGCACTTACCTTCTTGACCCTGGCGGTGAGAGATCCGGATCGGTTCGAAATCATGTATGTGGCGTAGAGACCAGCAAGAGACTGGAAATGCATATCTTCCAGAAGTCCGGATGAACGGATCGCAAGAGGCGCTTCCAGCTGACCAAGATACGTCTTGAGGAAACGGATAACTTCTTTCGAGAGTTGCGCTGAAAGAAACTTTCTCTTTATTGCGTCAAAATCGGAAACGTCAAAAACAAACTGCCAGAGATCATTCTTGTTCATGAAATCGTCAAACTCATCAGTCGCCACAACAGCAATTCGTGGAATTCGGATGGTCACATTTGGAAAAGACTTTTGCAGATCCTTTTGCTCGATGAGATTGGTGGCGAATGCCAGCCCGCGGGCCTTTCCTCCCAGCGAACCTCCACGGACACGAATGAAGTTCGAGGAGGGATCGATAGGTCCCTCTTTGTACTGGTAGACGCGTCCAGAATAGTGGACATGCCTTGTCATCTCTATGCAGCTCACCAGATACTCACGCAAAGTCTGCGCATCCGGAAAATCAGATATCTGAACAATCCTGACCTGAGATGCGATGGAGAATTCTCCCCGGGCTGCCAGCCAGTTTGAGAAATGATTCCTGGTGGCATGATAAACAATGGATTCGTCGGTTACGGTCAACAGCAGTTTTTCCATTTCATGAAATGTTGTAGCGCGGGCTACTTCTTTACCGTTCGGTGCGCGAAATACAAAATCACCAAAACCAAAATTCTCCTTAATGAAAGTCCTAAGGTCGTGTATCAGTGTTTTTGAATGCTTGTATAAGAAAGCTGTTCTTAATTCATCAGCAGTAGCTTTGAGATTAAGATTCGACGACTGAAAAAGGATCGGCATAAGCGGCTCTTTTTCCCTGACCCACTGAATGAGCCGGTAGCCGGCATTGGGATCCTTCTGCCCTTTGCGGGGAAAGCGAACATCAGAGATGATGCCGAGGAGGTTTTCACCGCACATCTCCACATAGTTTTGAGCTTCTTCGTATTCCGTTGCTAAAAGGATCTTCGGGCGGGCGCGCAATCTTAGCAGCCGATGAGTATCGTTAAGACTGCGATCCATAAGCGCCCTGGTGTGATAGAGAATCTCTGCATAGACGAGAGGCAGAATGATGGAATAGTAGAGCGGATTATCCTCAACAATAATGATTGCCCGCACATCACCCCGCTGAATATCGCGTTTAACGTTCTGTCTGTCTTCAATGTACTTAATGATCACCGGGAAAACGTTTGCATTGCCGCTCCAGACAAATGTTCTGTCAATGGCCTCCGGCTGAAGATGATCGCGAATATGGCTGATTTCAGTGACGTCATAGACCAGCAAGATAACGGGAGTGTTGGGATAGTTCTGCTTCACGCGGCGGCCAAACGCATTGGGGTCCATATCGGTGATCCTGAGAAGAGTAATGATAAGATCATAATGACGGCGCGAGAGCATTTCCAATGCTTCCGATGCGCTGGAGGCGCGCCATACCCTCGGCGCATAGCTGAGGTTCATTCCGAGATACTCTGAAAGTATCTGTTCAGTCAGCCGGCCGTCCTCTTCCAGGATGTAGGCGTCGTAAGGCGACGCCACCAAGAGAATCTCGTGCACCCGGTGCAACATTAGATCGTGGTAGTCCCAGCGCGGAAGCCTGTCGGCTTCAGATTGCTTCACCATGCTGTTGAACCTCTCATCAATTTCTTCCCGTAAAGATTGCCTCTGGAACCTACAATTCAGCCGGGTTAGACGCAACACCCGCGCATGAAGGGACAGTATTTAGTGAAGAACAGTATTCTAATCAGTCAAACTTGACTGATACTATATTGGAAACACCCGACTGGGCCATTGTCACACCGTAGAGAAACTTTGCCGCCTCCATAGTGAGCTTGTTGTGAGTGACAATAATAAACTGCGTATCCTCAGAGAATTTCTGCAGCACTTTCGTGAACTTACTAATGTTGTTATCATCCAGCGGCGCATCCACCTCGTCAAGGATACAGAAGGGACTCGGCTTTACAAGATAGATTGCAAACAGAAGCGAAATAGCGGTCAGTGCCTTTTCACCAGAAGAGAGCATTCTGAGGTTTTTGGTATGTTTGCCTGGCGGTTTCGCCAGGATTGATATGGAGGCCTCAAGAGGATCGTCAACACCGGTGAGATCAAGGTCTGACTCACCCCCATCAAAAAACAGTTTGAATGTCCCCCTGAAATTGTCACGAATCTTGCCGAAAGTTTCAAGAAACTGATCCCTAGCAGCTTTGTCGATGCGGCCCATTGTTTCCATCAGGCTCGCCTCTGACTTTAGCAGATCGGCCAGCTGTTCTTGCAGGAATTCCAGCCGCGCGCTTTCTTCACCGTATTCGTCCTTTACCGCCATGTTTATGGGACCGATCCTCTCAATACTGCGTTCAATTCTGTCGATCTCAAAGGTAAGATCTTCTATTGAGCCGGAGACGTCAGTAACCTCCGTCAGATCCGAGCGGTACTTTTCACGGATACGGCTCTCGATCAACTCGATCTGACCTTCGTAGTCAGCCACCTGCAGCTCCATTCTTTTCACCTTTTCCGCCAGTCTCTCCCTCTCCTTCTGCTCATCCCTGATCTCACGTTCAAGCTTCTCGATCTCACGGAATGTCCCGCGAAACGCCTCCTCCTTCAACTCTTTTACAGATAACACCTTTTTATATTGCGCGTTCAGCTTTTGCAGCTTCTTCACTTCCGCACTCTTATCGTTATCCAGCTGCACCATCTCTTCCTTCAGACGTGAAGTCTCTTCCGTCAGATGTACAATCTTTTTCTCCATCTCATCAATACTGTCTTTCGCCGCCTCTATCCGATAGCTCAGTGTCTCCTTCTCATTCTCCAGGCTGACCAGCTCAAAACGGACCTCCTGAATGGCGGTATTTTTTTCCTCACGCCTGTTTTTCACCTGCTCCAGCGATTCACGTGCCAAGGCAATCTTGCCCTCGTAATTCTCCTCCTGAGTCTTAAGATCGTGCAACTGAGGTGTCATCTTGTCTAAAGATTTCTCCAGTCCGAGGATATCATGCCTTGTGGTGACTATCTGATGCGTCAAAGCCTTCAGGGCGTCCACGGTCTGTGAGATCATGTATTCATTGCGAGTGATCTGTCTCTCAACTTCAGACAGGGCGTCAATGTCAGCACTCAGTTCGCCGGATATAGCCTGGTGTTTGTCTTCGCTTGATGATAGTTTTTCATCCGCTTCGCGCACATTTTCCTGCACTATGTTACCCTTCTTCACCAGCTTATCTATTGTGGCATCCAGCTCCTTCAATTTTTCTTTTCTCCCCAGGATGCTCACTTCTTCCTGAACGTCAACGCTGGAAATGGCGCCGGTATTCTCATAATAGCGACCCGACAAATCAGCGATACTACCCGAAAAACTTTTCGATTTCCGCAACCGTTCTGCAGCACCGGAATCTTGCACCAGTGTGAGGTCACCGAACAGGAAACGGATCAACGGCACCACATCTTTCTGCGTATTAATCACGTCGCAGGCCTGAGCGACAATTCCCTTACCGGCGGGCGCTTTGCCTGAACGGGACGGACCCGGCGGCACACTGTCAAGAGGGATGATAGCGACATTGCCCAGCTTTCGTTCTCGGATGTCGTCAAGCACGGTGTAGGCCGACTCCCGCGTTTCGCATACCAAGTATTTCGCCTTCAGTCCCAGACTGGCTTCCAGGGCACGACGATACTTCTGATCGACTTCAATCAGATCCGCAACACTCCCGAGAACGGACGGATAGTCTTCTAAGTGATTGAGTACATGCCTGATCCCGGAAGGGTATCCTTCCTTGCTCTCTATGATTTCGCTGTAGAACTGACGTTGCGATTCAAGACTTTCCACCTGGTTCGCAATCTTATGAAACTCAAGGGTCAGATCGTGCCGTTCGGAGCGCAGAGTCTGGATCTCTTCATCCAGCTGCTCGATGGCTTTGCGCTCCGTAGCGACAGATTGCTCAAGATCTTTCCTCTGATTCAAATATTTCTTCTGCTGCTGCAGGATCGTTTTCTTCTCACTCTCAGCTTCGTCAGCATCCGATTCGAGCGTTTCCAGGTACTCACCCTTATCTTCCAGTGTCTGCTGTGTTCTCTCCAGAAGTGAGCGAAGGTCGTTCAGTTTCCTCAGATGATCAATGTGATGAGAACTGAGACGCTGGAGATTCTCTTCAACTCTGCGGTAGTTTTCATCGCTCTCATCAAACTCTTCTCGCCGCGCATTATATTGCCGCTCCTTATCCTCAATCTTGGGAGCGAAAGTCTCCATCTCAACTTCAAGTTCGCTGATGCTGAATTTCTGGGCACCGATTTTCTCTTCGAGCTCCTCTTTCTCTACCGAAAGTCGCTCGATAGTTCTTTCAGCACTCTTTACCTGCTCAGTGATTACCAGAATACGATTGTTGGTAGATTGCCTGGCGTCAGACAGTTCATTCAATTTCTCCTGCATTGATCTCAATTCTAACTCTTCACTCTTGTAAGTCGTCCGCAACTGTTCCAGAGAAGATTCATGGATTTTCTCCCCCTCCACACCGATGGAACGCTGATGGGTCAATTCGGTAACACTCTTGACAAGCGGTACCAGAGCTGAGTTGAGCTCCTGACGCTGAAGAAACGCCCGCTCAACCTCCTTCTGCTGAAGTTTATCTACCAGTTTGGCGTGGCGGTCGTAACGTTTAAGCTGCAGCTTGAGAGCATTCACTTTGCCGTCAACTTCGGCGATTATGTCGTTCACCCTGTTGATATCAGCGGTTGTTGCTTCAATTTTCAGCAACGTCGATTTTCGCTGATGCTTGTACTTGTTAATGCCGGCGGCCTCTTCAAACATCCTTCTCCGGTCTTCCGCATTCTCGCTGAGAATGTCTTCAATCATCTTCAATTCGATGACTGAATAAGCGTCCGCTCCCATACCGGTATCAACAAAAAGGTTGTGAATATCTTTCAGACGGCACTTTGCCCGGTTGATCATGTACTCACTTTCGCCATTCCTGAAAACGCGGCGCGTGATTTCTACATCCGTATAGTCCACCGGTAGCTTCCCTTTATCGTTGTGGACGGTAAGATTGACTTCGCAGACGCCCAGTGGCTTCCTCGATTCTGAGCCGTTGAAAATAATATCCTCCATCTTCTTGCTACGCAGCATGGTGTACTTCTGCTCACCGAGGACCCATCTCACCGCATCGACGATATTCGTTTTGCCGCAACCGTTTGGTCCCACGATAGCGGTGATACCATCGCCAAAATGGAGCTTCTCCTTCTTGGCAAAGGACTTGAAGCCGTGCATCCTGAGTTCTGAGATATACATATATTCAGGCGTTACTCTATTGGACGCCAGAAGTCTGCTACTGTATCGAACAGCCTGTTAGGGGAATGAGGTGTCATCCTGAAAAGCTCTCTCCGCGTTTTAGATTTCCTGTTATCCAGGCGGCCAGGACATCCTGCGCCCTCCCAGAAGATGTAAGTGAATGTGGAACACCGCCTGACCAGCATCGGCATTGCAGTTAAAGACCGTCCGGTATCCTGTTTCGGCTATTCCGAGATCCACCGCAATCTTTTTAGCGGCCAAAGTAACTTTACCCACCAGAGCGTGATCATTTTCGGCCAGGTCGTTCAGCGTGGCAATATGTCTCTTCGGCACTATCAGCACATGGTGCGGCGCCTGAGGATTAATATCCTTGAATGCGAATACATCTTCGTCCTGATGGACGATATCAGCGGCGATTTCACCATCAATCATCTTGCAGAAAAGACAGTCATCCACCATGGTCGCTTCACCCTGTAAAACAGTGATCTACGATCGTCAGAGCCGAGAGTGCGGCTGTCTCCGATCTCAGCCTTCTCTTACCAAGAGAGACAGCCTCCAACCCGAGCTGTAAAACGGGCTGGAGTTCTTCATTTTCAAAGCCGCCTTCGGGACCTACCGCTAACCAGACATCGGAAGTGCTGTCCGGTAAATTCCTTAACCAGTCTACCATCGGTTTTGCGGCGTCTGAATTGTGAAGCAGCGCCCCACAGCCGGCTTTCATTTTCTGGCACCATTCGCTAAGAGAGGCCGGTTCATTGATCTCTGGCACACGGCCGCGACCGCACTGTTTAGCGGCACTCCTGGCAACGTTTGTTAACCTGTTCCTGTTTACGCCCTTCTTCACGTTTCGCTTTAAAATTAGAGGGGTAACGGAAGCGACACCGAGTTCCGTCCCCTTTTCAGACACCAGATCCAGTCTGGCGCCTTTCAGAATTGCGATCCCTAAGTGAATGTTTACTGTCGGCTCATGATAGCCTTGAATCATATCGAGAATCGGACCACGAATGGCACCTTCGCTGATGCTGTCTACGGCCGCCCGGTAAGCTTTACCCCGGGTATCGATGAGATAGACTTCATCTCCTACACCGATGCGGGCAACGTTGCTGAGATGGTGAGCCTCATCACCGTTAAGATGGAAACGACCGTCCTCGATCTGATTGTCTGAAAGTATGAAGTGATGGCGCTCAGCCATTCTTAATTCAGTTTCCTGCCCATCATTATTTTAAAGAGAGTACCACTGTATTCATTCTTGCCATCTACATCCTTGCCCATGGGCAGAAAATCATATCCAAGGGCAATACTCACAAACTGTTTTGTCTGAATCTGAAAGTCAGCACCGATGCCGAGAAAAGCTCCGCCATGAAAAGATGACTTCATTTCCCGGATCTGCTGGGAAAAGCCGACATTTTCCGGTGAATCCAGAATACCCAGCGGGCCGGCTAGGACGACAGCAAATGGACTGAAATTATTGGCTATCTGACCAATGAAAGGGTGGAACTTTAATCCTATAAAGAGCGGCACCAGCACCAGGTTTACTTCGCCAACCTTGCGGGTATAGCCTGTATAGGGATCGTATACAGGCATTTCCGTCTCCCCTGTTATGCTGAGGAGTTTAAACTGGCTGAAAAACTGGAGATTCCTTGCTAAAACCCTGGTGTAAAAGACACCTATACCAGTGCCATGGCTTTCAGTCTCCAGGGAAAAGCCGAAAGTATTACCCGACAGGCTATAACCGGGATCGAGGGCCGACTGCGCACTCCCCAAATGAACCGCCGTAAAGAAAATCAGGGAGATGAAATATCTCCGAGGTCTCAGTTGCAGCATCACGTCAGAGAATTTACCACTTTCCGTCGAGGGAGCAAAAAGTTTTAGACAGTTACGAACAAAATAGCCGAGCCTGTCCAAAACGATTATTTTACAGCAGATAACCCGCCATAAATGACGGGAAAATACTATTAGCCGGCTTGCTCCCCCTGCCATCCACTCATCTGGACTTATCGAGCAGACAAGCTTTGGATTGTCTGCCCAGAATCCTCACACCTTTCTTTCTCGCAATCACTATTGGGGATTGCTATTAGATCAAGTGTAAAAGTCTGTCCAAGATGAATGTTGTACGCGGAAGTATGTAAATAATTATCAGCATATTGCGTTTCCACGGTTATCACGGTATCCCTCCCTTTAAGTAAGCCTTTCTGTCATCGAGAAATTATAGTAGATTTAACCTGCCCCAATCTAAGACGTCTAAAAATCAATAAGAGAAAGGGAAAAAAGATGAAACGGCAATTTGTAACCTCCTTACTTGTAACAGTAGTCGCGATCTTCCTCTCCGGTTGCGATAACCCTTTTGCGCAAAGCGATGAAGTTCAGTTCGATTCGCCTGATCTGGAAATGTTTTCCAGTGAACTGGAAAATGATCTAAACCTCTCTAAGAAGAGCACCAATAATCTCCGTTCTGCTCTGGGCAGGCACGGCATGGGTGGTGAAGTCGACAGGGATCCCGGTTTCCTCTGGAAGCTGGCCGCTGAGCTTCAACAGACACTGACTGAAGAAGAGAAAAATAATATCTTCACCAAGCTTGAAGAAGTGAAAGAAAAGGGTAAAGATAGAGGAAAAGACGCTGACAAAGGCCGGGGCGAAAAAGATGGGGGCGCCCTAAGGGTTATCTACTCAGTTCTCACGGAAGACCAGAGGGCTGAATTCGACGCCATCATGGAAGAATTCAGAGCTAACATGGGGGCCCTCAAGGCCAGCATCAGATCCGGTGAGATGACCCGTGAAGAAGCGGAAACGGAAATTGAATCACTGGAAGAAGCTATGAAGGCCACCATCGATGCCCTGTTAACCGATGACCAGAAAGCTCAGCTGGAACAGATGAAGGCGGACCACAAAGCCGAGATGGAAGCCTATATGGAAGCCATCCGCCAGGCAAAGATCGAAGCTCTCGCACTTACCGGTGATCAGATTGCCGCCATTGAGGCTGCAAAGACCGAAATGGAAGCTGCAATGGAAGCTTTAAAGGCGCAGGTGGAATCCGGCGAGATGACAAAAGAAGAAGCCCGTGAAGCAGCCAAAGTCATCTACGAGGCCAATAAAGCTGCGATGGAAGAGATTCTAACCGCCACACAGATGGAGATTGTAAAGATTCACCGCTACCTGGAAATGAAATGGCACCAGCGGCAGAAAAACGGTGACCGGGACGATAACGGTAGTCGAAACAAACCTTAACTTCATTCTTCTAAACGACATAAAAAAGGGCGATTCGATCGCCTTTTTTTATACTCAAACATGCTTAATAAGTATCGGCTGGATAATTAAGATTCTTTATTTGTTGAGTTTTTGCAGCCGTTTTTCTGCCTTCGCAGCGTTTTTTGTGTCGGGGAATTCGTCAACAATCAGACTAAGAACGTCAACAGCCTTGTCTCTCATTTTCAGTTTCTTCTCATAAATTACGGCACATTTCTCCAGGCCCGACAATGCGCCATCTGTCCCGGGATATTTATCATGTATAACCATATACTGATCAACGGCTTTTGCGTATTCCTTACTTTTTTCGTACAATTCCCCCGCACGCTGGAGCGCTTCTGTGGCCTGGGCTGTGCTGTCCGGATACTCAGAAGCGACCCTGTTATAAGTGGTAATCGCCTCTTCCCTCTGCTTCAGTTTTCCGGCCTGAATTTCGCCGATACGGAGTAAGCTGGGGATAGCATGGATAGATGAGGAATACTGCGTAACCAGCTTCTCATATTCTTCGATAGCATTGGCCCAGTCCTTAAAATTTTTATCAGCAATTGTGGCGATGCGATATTGGGCATTCGACACAAGACTATCTTCCGGGAATTGCTGCAGGAATTGGCGAAAGGTGGTGACGGCGGCTTCAAATTCGCCGAATTGCTCCTGTTGAAGCGTACCGGTCTGGTATAACGCTGCCGCCAAATCCGGACTGGTTGGGTAGAGACTCATCAACTTCTCATAGATCATCAGGGCTGTATGATGAGCGTTACTGACCAACTCCTCTTCAGCCAACCACATAAGTACAGCGCTGGCATGGGGTAAATCAGAATAGAGAGCAAGGAATTCCCACGCCTCTCGTATAAAAATCGATGAAAGCCTTGAATCATTGAGTGAATGAACGGTTGACAGGAACTCAGCATAGCTGTCGTGGATTTCCTCTGATTCCGGTGATTCCTGTAACATTGATAGGAGCTTATCCCGATTGGATTGGTAGTAATCTTCCTTTTGTACGAATTGAGAACTATTTTCTATCACCGGCCCTCTTAGGGGAGAATCTGGATAGAGGCAGACAAACTTTAACAGCCCCACCTGCACTTCATCCCACTTTTTCTGGCCAATGTAGGATTCAATCATATAACTCTGTACATAGTCAGAATGAGCATCGGGGAAATAGATATTGAGATATGATTTGTATTCGTCAATCTTATAACTCGAAAGGTCTCTTGAAGAGCGCACCAAGCGACCTAAAAGTTTTCCGGATTTTTTCTGCTGTTCACTATTCAGTGCTTTGAGAAAATCAAAATAAGCTTCTTCAATGGATCCGGCTTCAGATGCAGGCGCTGATTGAGATTCACTTACCTGCGTGGCTGGATGAAGGGATTCCACCTGCGGTGACGGTTCACCCTCGACAGCATTATTTTCCATCTGTCCAATTTCAATAGAGTCCTGAGCAGAATTGAACATCGGTATTGCGGGTGTGATTAAAATGGCCAAGATCAGCAAAACAGTGCTTAGATGACTAAAATTCCTAATCATTATAACTTTCTCCCCAATAGTTAACAGTTTCATAAAAAACGGGACGTAGTGTAGAATTTACAATCTGTTCAATCAAACGCAACCAAAAAGGGTAAGTTTATCTCTCATTCAAATGGTGAATCAGATTGAGAAGGTGACGGTGTTTGGAATCCATACAGCCGGCTTTTGATATTAGATATTATCAACGGTATAGTGACGAAAAACCCTCCATTCGGAGGGTTTTTACGTAGCGGGGGTAGGATTCGAACCTACGACCTTTGGGTTATGAGCCCAACGAGCTACCAGACTGCTCCACCCCGCGATCAGTCCGAATTTAACGAAGAATGATGTTACAGGTCAATCTGATTTGTCAATCGGATCAATAATAATATGTGACTATGAGATCGATGTAATTGACTCTCTGAAACCTTCAGGATCTGCGAAATGAGAGGCGAACCGGAACGCCGTTCAGTTCCAGCGCCTGCCGCAACCGGTTCTCCAGGTAGTTCCTGTATGAGACCGGAATCAGATCGGGAAAATTGCCAAAAAAGGCAAAATGCGGCGGCGATACGCTCACCTGCGTCGCATACTTGATTTTAACACTTTTCCCCTTCGTAGCTGGCGGCTGATAGGAATCCGTCGCCTCCCTGACAACCTGGTTAATGATACCTGTCGGTATCCTGTCGCTCCAGCGCTGGTATACACTCTTTACTTCAGGAATTATCTTCGATATTCTCTGATTCGTTTCTGCTGAAATAAAAAGGATCGGATAGTCCTCAAGCGATTTGAAGAGGCGTTTGATCTCCTTCTTGAATGTCTCATGCGTACCGGTCTCCTTTTGAATCAGATCCCATTTGTTCACCAGTAGTATCAGACCTCTCCCCTTATCCATCACTTCGCGCACAATGTGCTGATCCTGCTTACTGAAGCCTCTCATGGCGTCAACCACTACCAGAACAATATGCGACGATTCGATAGCCCTGTGGGTCCTCAGCGTGCTGTAATATTCGATATTCTCGCTTACCTTTGCTTTCTTGCGCAATCCCGCCGTATCCACCAGAATGTACATCTCACCGTGGTATCTCAGCCTGGAATCGATTGCATCACGCGTGGTGCCCGGAATTTCCGTCACGATCGATTTCTCTCTGCCGAGAAGCCGATTCGCGATGGATGATTTTCCCGCGTTGGGCACACCTACAATAGCGATGCGAACGCCCTCTTCCTGCTTATCTTCCTTTAGTTTATCTCCCAGCGACTCTACCACCATATCGAGCAGATCGCCCACCCTTCTACCTCCCAGGGCCGACAGCGTCACAACCGGATCAATCCCGAGTTCGTGGAACTCGTGCTGGAGTAGCTCCTGATCATTATTATCGATCTTGTTGACTACCATAACATGAGGTTTGCCCGACTTCCTCACAAGATCGGCCAGGAATGAATCAGACGTTACAATCCCCTCCCTACCGTCCACTATGAACAGTATATAATCCGCTTCATCGATGGCCAGTTCCACCTGCTGCCTGACAGCCGCATCAATCACATCATCGATCTGAGGAATAAAGCCGCCAGTGTCCACAATAGTGAAGGTATGGCCTGTCCATTCGACTTTGCCGTAGATACGATCACGTGTAATCCCCTCCTGTTCGTCAACGATAGCATGACGGCGCTGGACAAGCCTGTTAAAGAGGGTAGATTTGCCCACGTTGGGACGTCCTACGATTGCTACAACGGGTGTTGCCATGTCTAACTTTTTATGTGGTTACTAATACTACGCTAGATGTGTCCGGTGCCAGAAATCGCTGAAAGAGATGAGCGCCCGAAGGGGATCGAACCCTCATGACGAGCTTGGGAAGCTCGGATGTTACCATTACATCACGGGCGCCTTATGTACAGCGCAAATTTATGGGAAAAATGTACCGTCACAAAGACAACTTCATTGTCAGGATCAGAAGAAAAAACAAAAAAAATTGTAACAAATGCAGGATACTGCTTGCCACTTTTTTCAAGCGAATTTATATTCATGAAGCTACTCGTGGGACTTACCGCCTAATACCGTACGCTTTTGCAGGTTAAGGCTGAACAAAGATTGTAATCGGGAGTTGCAATGGCTAAAGCAATGCAATATGAATTTCCTATCTCTGGGCGCAAAGAGAAACCCTCGGAAGAGATTAGTCAGAGGATTCAAATTGAAGCTCCCGAGAGCAGAGAAAAGACATCACCTACCACAGATTTGCCCGAAGTTCTGGGCGAAGCTACACCACCTCAATACACAGTAGATGAATACTACCTCGGCGACGACCTTGGTAAAGAGGTTTTGCAAAACAAATATCTGGCCCCTTGGGAAAAGGGACCCTATGATATGTGGAAGCGCATCGCCAAAGCGATGGCGTCAGCAGAGGATAATGTAGACGTCTGGTACCAGAGATTTTTCTCCATCCTCGAAGATTTCAGATTTGTCCCCGGCGGCAGAATCATGCACGGCGCCGGGCGCGAAGACATCACCACGACCCTGAACAACTGTTATGTAGTAGCCATTCGGGACGATGCCATAAAGGCCATTTACGAGGCGATCCAGGAGGAAGCTCTAACCTATAAATATGGCGGCGGCTGCGGTCACGACCTATCTGTGTTGCGTCCCGGCGGATCAGCCATTGAAGGCACTGGCGGCGAATCGTGCGGACCTACCGGCTTTATGAATCTGTTCAGCGAAAACACCAATACCATTGCCCAGCACGGCCGGCGCGGCGCCAATATGCAGACCTTGCGTGTAGATCATCCTGATATTGAAAAATTTGTCGCTATTAAGCGCGGCAACAGAGATATGGTGAAATACTCCAACATCTCCGTACTGCTGACGCGTGAATTCATGCAGGCGGTGGAAAAAGACATCGACTTCGACCTCAGATGGGGCGGAAAAGTCTACCACACGGTCAAGGCCTCTGACCTGTGGCAAAAGATTGTGACGTCTGCCCATGAAAGCGCCGAACCGGGTATCATCTTCTGGGACACTATGCGTGACTACCACAACGCTGAGTATTGTAGTCCACTCGTTTCCACAAATCCGTGCGCGGAACAACCTCTGCCGGACGGCGGGTGCTGCAATCTAGGATCTATCAACCTCGAACGCTTCGTGGATAGTGACGGCAAATTCAGACAGGATGAATTCTGTGATACCGCCGCTACCGCCACCCGCTTCATGGATAATGTGGTAGACTATAACATGGACAGGCACGCTCTGAGAGTCCAGAAAGAAAATGCCATGAATGACCGTAGAATCGGTATCGGCTTACTAGGTCTTGGTGATATGCTGGTAAGGATGAAGATCAAATATGACAGCGACGAGGCGCTGAAGATGGCTGAAAATGTTTGCCGACTAATGAGAGATACAGTTTATGAAACGTCGGTAGAGATAGCGCGCGAAAAGGGACCGTTCCCGAATTTCGAACCGAAGGGATTCTCTGAGAGCAAGTTTGTCAAGACACTTCCCGCTTCCACTCAGGAGAAGATAACAAAACACGGTATTCGCAACTCAACCCTTCTGACCGTACCCCCCACCGGTAGTGGCGCCATCGTTGCCAGAGTTTCATCTGGCATTGAACCAGTTTTTCAGACGTCATATTTCCGCCGCGTAAAACAGAATAAGGGATACGGCAACACCTTCAAGGAGTTCAAAGTCTATCACCCAATCGTTGAAAAACTCTTCGGCACGGACGAAAAACTTCCCGACTATATGGTGACGGCACACAAGATTGATCCTTATTTTCGGGTAAAAATGCAGGGGGTGATCCAGCAGTACATTGATTCCTCCATCAGTTCAACCGTAAACCTTCCGGCCGATATTGACAAAGAAACCGTAGCCGACATCTACCTCACCGCCTACAAGGCCGGATTGAAAGGGATCACTGTTTACCGCGAAGGCTCGAGAGAAGGAATTCTGTTAACAGAAGAACAACAGGCAAAACAGCAACAGGAAACTGTACCGCAAGAAAAGCCCGCTAGCGTGGAAATAAAACCTGGTGATAACGAAGTCCCTCAAATGCGGTCAGCAGGTGAGCAGCTTGAACTAAGACCAAGATTCCGCCCAAGTATGACAGAAGGTGTAACTAAAAGAATCAGAACGGGTGAAGGATCTCTCTATATTACTATCAATCATGATGAGCACGGACTCTGCGAAGTATTCACAACCATCGGCAAGGCAGGCGGAAACGCCGCGGCTCAATCCGAAGCTATCAGCCGCCTCATCTCGCTGGCTCTGCGATCGGGAATTGATCCTTATGACGTTGTGAAACAGCTCAAGGGAATCAGCGGGCCCCATCCTACCTGGGAGAACGGACAACTGATCCTCTCCACGCCGGATGCCATCGGGAAAGCGCTGGAAGAATATATCCAAGAAAGCTCCGATGGGAGCGAAAATGCCGATTCCGATTCCCAGGGAGGTACCCTGTTCTCACTGGCTGATGAGAGTGAAACTCCGATAGATACTGCTAACTTCAATCCGAGAACAATGGTGTTGTGCCCTGACTGCGGCAGTACTATCTTCCACGAAGCCGGGTGTGTCACGTGCCCCAGCTGCGGTTTCTCAAAATGTGAATAGACTTCCAAACTGACCGTGGGTGAGTCTTAGCCCTCGAGAGCTGTCTCGAGGGTTTTTTATTCCGAACCTCTTATCGAACGCTCAGCTGATTCCGCTAAAAAAAAGCCCCGAAAACGGGGCTTCAAGCGTAGAGTCGATTCATTGAGATTACTACTCTTCCATGATCTCTTTCTCTTTCATCTGTATCAGCTTATTCAATTCCTCTATATGATTATCAGTGATCTTCTGGATCTCATCGTGCGCAAAATGTCCCTCATCCTCAGACATATCGTGCGACCGCTCCAGTTCACGCATGTGGTTATTGATATCTTTGCGCACATTCCTGACCGCCACGCGCCCTTCTTCAACCAGATTGTGAACCAGTTTCACCAGTTCAAGCCGCCGCTCTTCGGTAAGTGCCGGAATCGGCAAACGGATGACATTGCCGTCGTTGGTGGGGTTAAGTCCCAGATCGGCCGCCTGAATGGCCTTTTCGATATCAAAAATAAAATTCTTATCAAACGGCTGGATCACCAGCAGCCTCGCCTCCTGGGCAGTGATATTGGCGATGGTCTTTAGAGGGGTCGGAGCGCCGTAATACGGTACTTTTACTCCCTCCAGTAGTGCTGGAGAGGCGCGGCCCGTCCTGATCTGAGCCAGTTCCGTCCTACAGTGCTCCACCGCCTGATGCATACGATGCAGCGCATCTTTCTTGAAGTCTTTCAGATTCATGATCCTGTCACCAAAGTTCCTATCTTTTTGCCTTTAAGGATATTCATCAAATTGTCAGTCTGGTTCACATTAAACACGATGATGGGAAGATTATTCTCTTTGCATAGTGTTACCGCCGTCAGATCCATCACTCTCAGACCGTCCTCGATCACTTTCTGGAAACTGAGTTGCTCGTACTTCTCGGCTTGATCATCTTTTTCCGGGTCACCGTCATAGACACCATCCACCTTAGTCCCCTTGAGGACAACATCAGCCTCAATTTCCGTAGCGCGGAGTGCGGCGGCGGTATCGGTGCTAAAATACGGATTTCCAGTCCCACCCGCAATAATGATTACTCGATCCCGCTCCAAGTGTCGAATGGCGCGACGGCGAATATAGGGCTCGGCCAATTGAGCAATGCCGATAGCTGTCAGCGTCCTGGTTTCACACCCCTCTTTTTCCAGCGCATCCTGAAGGGTGATAGCATTCATGATTGTAGCCAGCATGCCGAGATAATCGGCAGAAACACGATCCATCCCCTGGATTTCAGCCATTTCTCCCCGGATGATATTGCCGCCACCAATAACAACACCTACCTGGACACCCATCTCCCGCGCCGACACCACCTGCTGTGCCAGCGCCTTGGCCTTGGATGGATCTACGCCAAAACCCTTCTCGCCAGCAAGGATTTCACCACTCAGCTTGAGTAGTATCCTGCCGTAGAAGGGCTGTGACATTAACTGTTTTTCTGGATTATACTTCGCCGTTCGAGGAGGGACCTTCACCTACCTCGAAGCGGGCAAAACGGGCCACCGCGATATTCTCACCAAGGGCAGCAATATTTTCCTTAATCAAGTTCTGGACTGTCTTTTCGTGATCCTTGATAAATTGCTGCTCCAAGAGGCAGTTCTCCTGGTAAAACTTCTCCAGGCGCCCCTCAACAACCTTGTCCACTACGTTGTCTGGCTTGCCCATAGACTTAGCTTGCTCTCTGTAGATGTCTTTTTCACGATCAACAGTAGTTTCATCAATCTCTTCACGGGTGATAGCCATGGGGCCAGTTGCGGCTACCTGCATGGCAAGATCCTTGACAAGACTGGTAAAACCGTCTGTTTTTGCCACGAAATCTGTTTCGCAGTTCACTTCCACTAAAACTCCGATCCTGTTTCCGGGATGCACATAAGACAACACGACTCCCTGATCGGCCTTTCTGCCAACTTTTTTCTCAGCCTTCGCTATCCCCAGTTTCCTCAGAAGTTCAACAGCCTTATCCATATCGCCTTCAGCATTAACGAGGGCTTCTTTACAGTCCATAATTCCTGCGCCAGTTTTTTCACGCAGGGATCTGACTACTTTTGCATCCACAGTCATTTTTCTTCTTTCGTCTCCTCAGGTTCAACACTTGTTTCCATTTCTTCCTCTTCAGGCTCGGATTTTTCTTCAGCGCCAGCTTCTTCAGCCGCCGGCTCTTCATCTATTTCTGATTCGGCACCGTCCCCGTTTGTAGATATTTCTACACTTTCTTCTTCCGCCGGCTCCTCATCCGTCGCCGCTGCGGCGGATTCACCGTCTTTCAGGTAGGCCATGTTCTTTGCCTCACATATGGTGCGCGATACCTCGCCTACAATCAGTTTGACGGCCCGGATAGAATCGTCATTCGCCGGGATGGCATAGTCGATGCCCGTGGGATCGGTATTGGAATCGACAATAGCCACTACAGGGATATCGAGGTGGCGCGCCTCCTGAAGGGCAATCGTCTCGAGATTCGCATCTACTACAAAGATTGCATTAGGCAGACGCTTCATATCCTTAATTCCGCGGTGAAGATCCTGCAGCCTGATCATCTCCCGCTCCAGGGAGAGAATCTCTTTCTTGGTAGCGTTCTCGTAGAGTGGACTCGACTCCTTTTCAAGAAGCTGGAGTCGTTTAATACTCTTGCGAATGGTGCTGAAATTTGTCAGCGTACCGCCGAGCCATCGCTCCACTACATAAAACATACCGCACTTATCAGCCTCCTGCTGAACAATGTCCTTAGCATTCTTCTTCGTCCCCACGAAGAGGATTTCACCGCCGTTATCAGCCACATCGGAGAGAAAGACGGTTGCTTGCTCAAGTCCTTTCAAAGTTTCTTCGAGATTGATGATGTGAATACTGTTTCTCACCATCAGGATGTAGGGGCGGTAGTTAGGGTGCCATTTGCGCGTCAGATGACCAAAGTGGGCACCAGTACTCAATAAATCATCAAACGTAATATTCATAAATCCTTTATCGTTTGGAGAACTGGAACGCTCTCCTGGCTCCCCGAAGGCCATATTTTTTGCGCTCTTTAACACGCGCATCACGAGTGAGAAAACCGGCCTTTTTCAGGATCGGTCTATGATCTTCACTGATTTCAACCAGAGCCCGGGAGATGCCGTGAAGGACAGCGCCAGCCTGACCGTTGAGACCGCCACCGTTTACATTGGCAGAAATATCATACTTCTTTTCGATTTCCAGCAGCAGTACAGGTTGCGTAACAATTTTCCTCTGTGTCATTCTCCCAAAGTAGTTTTCAAGATCACGACCATTAATAGTGATTTTTCCCTTGCCGGGCGTCATCCGAACGCGGGCGACGGAAGATTTTCTGCGTCCCGTCGCGGCGTAGACTGCTTCAGCTTTTGTCGCCACTGACTATACCTCCAGAACCTTGGGCTGCTGTGCCAGATGTGGATGATCCGTTCCGGCATAAACTTTCAAATGCTTCAGCAACTTGCGACCGAGACGGTTATGAGGCAACATCCCGCGCACGGCCTTCTTAATCACCCTGTCAGGATGACGCTGACGCATGGCGTGAAGGTCGATCTGCTTGGCGCCCCCCGGATAACCTGAATGACTGAAATACTTTTTCGATTTTTCCTTGTCGCCTGAAACACGAACTTTGTCAGCATTCACCACAATGACAAAATCACCCATGTCCATATGCGGTGTAAAGGTAGGTTTATGCTTCCCGCGCAGGATCTGAGCGATCTTCGAGGCGAATCGCCCGAGGGTCTGACCATCAGCATCGGCGATGTACCAATCCTTCTGGATTTCGCCCGCCTTCATCGAATATGTTTTAGTCCTGTTTCTCATTTGTTACAGCATGCCAAATTAGTGAAATTATTGTATTACAGACAAGCAGTTTTCGCTGAGACTCTATAGATAAGAAATAGACAGAAGAAGATCAGAACGGAGGCTCAAAACAGTCACCTATTTGAGGAGAAGCATTTTGCGTGTTTTGGAGAAGGCGGTTCCATCCACCCCCCGAGCTGTCAATTGATAGAAGTAAAGTCCGGCGCTGACAGGCGCTCCCGCATTATCCCTGGCGTCCCACACAATGTTGTGGAAACCGGCATCCGTCATGGCGCTGGAAATCAGATTTCGCACCTGCCGGCCGAGAACGTCATAGACAGTCAGTCCTATCTCTGATTCGTCCGGCAGACCAAACTGGATCTGTGTTGTTGGGTTGAACGGATTGGGATAATTCTGATTCAGGACGAATTCAGCCGGCACCGGCGTAACGTCCATCGTTATTACTCCCTGTCCGGTAACAACTCCATCTTTGCCATATAGCGCAAAAGAAAGAGTTAGTGTGGAAGAGTGTCTCCCATATTCAAGGGGCAGGACAAAATTTCTTTCTCCATCCTCATTGAAGTAAGCGAAATCCATGACGCTTTGC